>JALYOY010000282.1 GCA_030856655.1 Pseudomonadota bacterium
ACGCTACACTGCTATAACGCCTGGTCAATTTTCAACCGGCACAGATGGTCAGTTTTCAACCGGCGCCAACACTGCAAGTGTTTATTCACGGTAAGAGGCTGATTCACAGACGGCAGAGGCTGTTCAATCTCGCGGCGCTAGGTTCCAACTTCGGCAGTATGATCTTTAACGTTATCGAAAAAGATAACACCTGCTTGTGTCTTTTTTGCCCGGTACATGGCGGCATCAGCATTCGTCACCAGTTCCCGACCCGTCCTGCCATTACTGGGATACACAGCAATTCCGATACTGGGTTTAATGGTGAGCGCCAAACCATCAATAATCAAAATTTGCGAGATGTTATCTAATACCTGGCGGGCTACCCTCTCAATATTCCCAATGTTCTGAGGGTTTACTAATAAATAAAGAAACTCATCACCGCCATATCGACAAATGGCATCACCACTGCGAACCTGTTCCTTCAATCGTTGGGCCACCTCCTGCAATACCCTGTCACCTATCGCATGCCCATACGTATCGTTAATCAGCTTAAAACGATCCAGATCGATAAACATCACCCCCAAAATCCAACCGTCCCGCTGAGCGAGAGCAATCGCCTGTTCAAGTCGGTCGTTGAATAGCTCCCGATTGGGAATGCCTGTGACAAAATCACGCAATGTACGTTGAGTTGCTTGCTCCGCTACCTCCTCCGCAATTGCCAACACATCCTGTGTAGTGGACAGCTTCCGCTCGATTTCTCTTAATTCCCGATTAAGCTCATCCCGGTCACCGATTTCCTCTGCTAAAACCTGATTAACTTCATGAAGCTCGTCAGCACACTCCTGCACCCTCTCTTCCACACTTTCGCTTTGTGCCAACGCCTTTTTCGCCTGCCGCAATGTAATGCCGACCGCCATCTCCTTCTTTACCGTTTCGTTGACGGCAGAAAGCTCAGTGACACAGCCCACCATCTTTTCCTTCACATCCTGGCTTTTTTCCAGCGCCTTTTCTAACAAGGGGACGTTATCCGCTGGTGTCAGCGATGAGTCGTCATTTGAAGTCATTTTAGTTAGTTACATTGATTGTTAAATTAGGGGTTCTTGAGGTGAATCACAGGCGCTTAAAAGACTTAACTCTTGGGCTGGCATCGGCTCATAAGTAGTTTTCTTCCAGAAGTGGCCTGCCTATCTTTGTTGAGGGGAAAGGCAATCGCGCCACAGACATTCGGATAAGCGCTCATTATTAGAAATGCCTGGTGCGAGATAATATTTTAGCGAGCGACAGCAAGCGCGAAGTGTCTTCATTCTCACAACCGCCTTCTGCTTGAGAAAGCAGCTCCAACTCGTTAGGTTGACACATGAGCCCGAATCGCTAGCGCTTTTGCCCGTTTCCGCTCTTGACGCATACTTCGACTTCACAGCGGGTGCAATCAGCAGGATTGAGGCACGGCGCGCTCAGCGACCATAAAATTCGTAACGTGCTATCGTCCTGCCACGCTTGCAATTGCGCCGATTAACACCTGCAATTCGACAGGCTTAAAAAGATGCCTCTGAAAACCGGCATTGATCGCATTTGTTCGGTCTTCCGCACCAATGAACGCGGTGAGGGCAACGGCGGGGGCTTTCCGCCGTTATGCGCTGATAGATTTCCCCCTCGCGCATGAATTGGTAGCCACCCGTCTGCGGAATGCCAATGTCATTGAAAATAACATCGGGTTTATGCATCTGTACCTGTTCTAATCCTTCGGCAGCAGTGGCAGCCGCAATCATATTATTCATACCAAGGGCTTATTGTATGAAACCATGCAGATTTCAGTGATTGCCACTCAAGTGCACGGTGCGCATGTTGTTAACTATTAATTATACCGAACATTACTTTTAATTTAAAATCGTCTCTGTGCGATCCCATACATAGCTATTTCCCTGCATTAAAGCTGGTCGCAATACGCCTTCCGAGGTTATATTGACTCCATTGCATAGTCCGAAGCAAATCGGATTCTAGCCGTCTTGTCGCTGGCAGATTACGCTCCTGCTACTTAATCTCGAACTCGCAAGCCTACCGTCGGGGAAGGGACTTACTAGCCCGATTTCCGTATAACCCATCTGTATTTTCCGATTGATTGCATTATCGCGCGCCTATATAAACTGGGAAGTGGGGCGTCCGCGAAAACTTCCGTCACGTGAAATGAAGGGATGGTCGGATCTCCTACGTATTAGGCAGCGAGGGTACTTCGGCGCAAGCAGTAGTGCTAAGCGGAAGTGTGCCTCCGCATCAAGGCACCTTTGTTAAAAAAGAATTCGACTGCGGGAAGGAGCTACGACGCCTACTGCTGCGCTTCACGCAGGCTCTGATTATTCAAACGGAGTAGATCGTGATTAGTAGTCGACATCATAATACTATTGAACAGCAATAAGCCATTTCCTATTAATGACTGTTGATCGTCTGGCAGGAAATGAGCTTCATATAACGCATGAACAAGTATCAATCTTCCTTGGGGTCCGCCGTGAAAGTATTACCATGGCTGCACAAAAACTAGAAGCAGCAGGGGAGATCCAATACCGACGCGGGCACCTGACGGTAACGAACCGTCGGGAATTGGAGGAGCTTGCAGGGGAGAACTATGCGGTGTCAGTAAGGAATATCACTGTTACAAGAGTATCCGATCCCTGACGCTGCTTCCCGCACCATCTGACTTCGTGCCGATGTTGCAGTGTTACCAATATGCCGGTGTTTTCCATGTTCCCTGCGGCCCCCTTGGTGTGGCGCTTGATAACCGTTGAAGCAGAGAACATCGAATTGACTTCAGCGATAGTTTAGCTGCACGATCCTGGATATGACTCGCATGCGTTATACCTCAAGCTTCATAAGATGTGCGGGTCATGATGCGTTGGGGCTGGATTCCGGGCTGGGTAAAACGCATGAGGCTGCCTTGTGGAAAATGCGTGGGCGGAACTATTGCTGATAAATCCGTATTCAGAGTTGCTTCCTGCAATCGCCGCTGCATCATCCCCGCAAGTGGTTTTTGTGAGTGCAACTCCTGTCGGATGGCAAGACCAACCAGCCATACCTATCCTCTAAAGATGGTCAGCCCCATATCATTCGGCAGTATCTGGGGAGGCTGCCAGGACAGGCGGAAATTGAAAGGAGCGGAACGTCTGTCAGAGTTGATCGCCAGCCGTTCAGTTCAAAAACGGTGACCCGAAAGGCAACAAGGAAAACGACGCTTGATATCGAGTTGTACACAAAATTTGACAATAACTCCGATTCCTGTTTCTACCTGTCAAATCTTACAGCTATTCACAAACATTACTGCATGATGTAATTAGACTGCTTCTAATGCTATTAGTTGAGTTAGCTTATGAAGACGTTGGCAAAGTTGTGTTTTGCTTGCCATACGAGCATTGGTCAATGGTCTCAAAAAGCATTTTTTCTGAAAGGAATTGGGCTTCATATGACTAACCTCGTGCTTATCATTACGGACAACGCAGACGATGCGAAATTACTCGAGGACACGCTTGCAACTGCGAAAGACGGTCCCTTTCTCTGCGAATCGGTGCGGCGCTTATCGGATGGCCTTGCGCGCCTGAAACAAGGCGGAATCGATATTATCCTGGTGGACCTGCTTCTGCCTGACAGTCAAGGAATCGAGACCTTTGACGTGCTATCAAACTGGTGCCACCCATTCCCATCATGACGCTCAGCCGTGAAGAAGATGAAGAGCTTTCTATAGAAGCAGTACAACGCGGTGCCCAGGGTTTTTTGACCAAGGGTCACTTCAAAAATTCGCTCGTGCCCCAAGCGATCCGCAATATTATTCATCGCAAATGGGTAGAAGAATCGCTGTTCGTTGAAAAAGAACGAGCCAGGGTTACCCTCGAGTCCATTGGCGATGGCGTCCTGAGTACTGACGTCGCAGGCAATATTACCTACCTAAACCTAGAAGCCGAGCGCATGACAGGTTGGTCGCGCGAAGATGCTTACGGCCATCCGACTGCTGAAGTATTTCACCTCATTGACGGCGAGACGGACCAGGTTGTACGAAACCAAAGCCTGGTTCGATCAGGGAATGCCACCCGTTTCTACCACTGTGAACATTTCAGCACTGGAATTTCGGCATAAGGATTTTCTAGATCGCGTGCGCGAAGTTTTGCAAGAGACAGGACTGGAAGCCAGGTTTCTTCAGCTCGAGCTGACGGAAAGCGTCCTGATGCG
>JALYOY010000333.1 GCA_030856655.1 Pseudomonadota bacterium
CAGGTATTGTTTAAGTTCATGGTCGTCCTTGACATAGCGTTCCTGCTTACCATGCTTGACTTTGTAGAGCGGCGGCTGGGCAATGTAGATATGACCGCGTTCGATCAGTTCCGGCATCTGCCGGTAAAAGAATGTAAGCAGCAAAGTCCGGATGTGCGAACCGTCCACGTCCGCATCCGTCATGATAATGATGCGGTGGTAGCGCAACTTGTCAGGATTGTATTCGTCTTTGCCGATGCCGGTTCCAAGAGCGGTAATGAGGGAAATAATTTCCTGCGATGAAATTAATTTGTCGAAACGGGCCCTTTCAACATTTAGAATTTTCCCCTTCAAGGGCATGATTGCCTGAAATTTGCGGTCCCGCCCCTGCTTGGCTGATCCGCCTGCCGAATCGCCCTCAACCAGATAAAGCTCACATAACGCAGGATCTTTTTCCTGACAATCGGCAAGTTTGCCGGGCAATCCCATCCCGTCGAGTACGCCCTTGCGACGGGTCAATTCACGTGCTCTTCGCGCGGCTTCGCGTGCTCTCGCCGCATCGATAATTTTGCCGCAGATAGTTTTGGCATCGAGCGGTCGCTCCAACAGGAATTCCGTCAGTTTTAACGTGACAATTTCCTCCACGGCCGGACGCACCTCCGAGGATACGAGTTTTTCCTTGGTCTGAGAGGAAAACTTGGGTTCGAATAACTTCACCGATAATATGCAGGATAAGCCCTCCCGCATATCGTCACCGGATGTTTCGATTCTGGCTTTTTTTGCCAGTTCGCTCTTCTCAATATAGTTGTTAAAGGTTCGCGTCATGGCCGCGCGCAAACCGGTAAGATGGGTTCCGCCATCCTTCTGCGGTATGTTGTTGGTAAAGCATAAAACCTGTTCGGAATAACTGTCATTCCACTGCATCGAGACTTCCACCACAATGCCGTCTTTTTCTCCAGTAGCATAGAAAATGTTCGGATGTAGAACTGCCTTGGTACGATTAATGTACTCGACAAAACTTTTTACCCCACCAACGAAGGCGAAAGTTTCCTCCTTGGCGTTGCGCTGATCCACAAGATGAATTTTAACGCCGTTATTAAGAAAGGAAAGTTCGCGCAGGCGCTTCGCAAATATGTCGTAATGATATTCAATGTCGCCGAAAATTTCCTTGCTGGCCAGAAAGTGTACTTCCGTTCCACGTCGCTCGGTCTTGCCTGTAACCTTCAACGGCGCGACAGGGATGCCCATACGAAACTCAATCTGATGAGTTTGTGCATTGCGGCGAATGGTAAGACGCAACCATTCCGACAAAGCGTTGACGACCGATACACCCACACCATGCAGCCCCCCTGATACCTTGTAGGAATTGTCATCGAACTTTCCGCCGGCGTGAAGTTCGGTCATGACAATTTCCGCAGCGGAACGTTTCATTTCATCGTCGTGCTTGATACCGGTGGGAATCCCCCGGCCATTGTCCTGTACGGTTATCGAATTGTCCGGATGGATGATTACGGTAATTTCATCGCAATGACCCGCCAGCGCTTCGTCAATGGCGTTATCCACCACCTCGAATACCATGTGATGCAAACCGGTGCCGTCGCTGGTGTCGCCTATGTACATCCCAGGACGTTTGCGCACCGCATCCAGTCCTTTCAAGATTTTTATGCTGTCTGAGCCATAAGCGTTTGAATCGTCATTTTTTTTCTGTTTGAAACGGTCTTTTTCATTCATGCTTGTTCTTTTGTTTCACGTGAAACTTTGATTTATCGGAAAAATGTAAGCCACGGGGCTAATGTGTTTACTCTGCGAACTGGTCGATTGATCCTGTCTTTTATTTATATTCTCATTGGCATCACGACATACTTAAAATCCTCGTTGCCGGGAATCGTGATTAATGCGCTGCTGTTGGCGTCGCCGAAAGAACACTGTACCGTTTCGCTGGTCAGATTATTCAGCACATCCAGCAGGTAAGTTACGTTAAAGCCTATATCCAGCGCTTCGCCATCATACTGGACTTCCAGTTCTTCCTGTGCCTCTTCTTGTTCGCTGTTGTTACAAACGAGACGAAGATTACCAGTTGTCAAAATCAGACGGACACCACGAAATTTTTCATTCGAAAGAATTGAAGCACGTTGTAGCGTTTGCAAAAGCAATAGACGGCTTACCTCAAATTGTTTTTCGTATCCAGCCGGAATGACTCGGTTGTAATCGGGAAATTTACCGTCAATGACTTTGGATATCAGCACCACATTTGCAAATGTGAAACGTACCTGGTTCTGGAGCAATTCCACTATGACTACTTCCTCACTGTCATTTAATTGCTTAGCCAGCTCCAATACTACCTTTCGGGGCAAAATAACTTCCCTTTTCTCCTGGGGAGCATCCAGCATAAGCAGGGCAAATGCCAACCGATGGCCATCGGTAGCCACCACTTTCAGGGAAGTTTCTTCCATCAATAAAAGCAAGCCATTCAGATAATAGCGGATGTCCTGCTGCGCCATTGCATATTGAACGAGAAATAGAAGATGCTTCAACTCCTTTTGTTTTATCGTTATTTTTGCCTGGGATTCCGTATTTTCCGGAAATTTAGGGAAATCTTCCGCGGGAAGCGTTTGTAAATTAAATCGGCTCTTGCCAGCTTTGCCCTGAAGCCGGTTTTCGTCAGTTTCCAACGCCACCTGAACGTTATCGGGAAGCGCACGCAATATATCTTGAAGCTTTTTTGCCGCGACTGTCACCGAATGCCCTTCACTAACAGTATTGCTGTCCGGTACAGAAGTGGTTATCTGAATTTCCAGATCCGTTGCGATAAATGAAATTTGCGCATCCTTGCGTTCGATGAGCACGTTCGAAAGTATCGGCAATGTATGACGGCGTTCAACAATTCCGGTCACCGTTTGCAACGGTTTAAGTAACATATCCTTATCAGCTTGTATTAGTTTCATTTATTTAACATCCAGATAATCGTTAATAAAGATGGGTAAAGTCGGGTATAAATAATAAAACATAGATGACATCAATTAGTTAGTTATTATTTCTGATCTGTATCGAGGCGGTATTGTGTGTGGATACTTTGTGGACAAAATTGAAACATGGTCCAACCGACAGGTTATCCCCAAATCATACGCACGTTGTCAACCGCGCAGGATGTGCAACAAGGTATTGAAGTCTCGGTTAATCGCCGGATCAGATGCCCGTAATTCAGCAATTTTCCGATATCCATGCAGTACGGTTGTGTGATCTCTGCCGCCAAAGGCTTCGCCGATATCAGGCAAACTCAGGGGTGTTAATTCTTTGGATATGGCCATGGCCATTTGCCGGGGTCTTGCAACGATGCGCGAGCGTTTTTTGGAATACATTTCGGCGACTTTGATTTTATAGTAGTCGGCGACGGTTTTTTGAATATTTTCAATGGAAATCTGGCGATTTTGCACTGCCAGCAAATCCTTCAATGCTTCTCTCGCCAAGTCCAATGATAATTGATGGCCTGTAAAGCGGGAGTAAGCAAGCACCCGCTTCAGCGCACCTTCGAGTTCGCGAACATTGGACCGGATATGCTTGGCGATGAAAAAGGCGACATTTTCGTCCAGAGCGATTTTTTCCATTAATGCTTTTTTTAGCAGGATGGCAACTCGCATTTCCAGTTCCGGCGGTTCTACCGCCACCGTCAGGCCCCAGCCAAAACGGGAAATCAACCGCTCTTCCATACCGGAGATTTCCTTTGGGTAAGAGTCACAAGTAATAATGACCTGCTTATGTGCCTCGATTAACGCGTTAAAGGCGTAAAAAAATTCTTCCTGAGTTCGGTTTTTGCCGCCAAAAAACTGGATATCGTCTATAAGCAGAAGATCCAGTGAGTGATAGTATCGCTTGAAATCGTCAAACGCCTTATGTTGGTAAGCCCTTACTACATCTGAAACATATTGTTCAGAATGGATGTATCTAACTTTTGCGGCACGGTTATGCTCCAGCACAAAATTGCCGATGGCTTGAATCAGATGTGTTTTTCCTAAACCGACACCGCCATAAATAAAAAACGGGTTGTAAGCCACACCTGGGCGCTCCGCAACTTGTATTGCGCCTGCTCGCGCGAGCTGATTGGCTTTTCCCGTGACGAAGTTATTGAAAGTGAAAGAAGAATTGAGCCGGCTCGGGTTTTTTTCCCTTACATTTTTTTGTATTGAATGTGCTGGCGCAACAAAAGGCTCGGGCACTGGGGTAACCACGGCAGGGTCGGCAGTTGCAGTCGTTGTTTTCGCGGAAGCCGGATTGGCAAGCTTTAACTGGAAATGTATGGTTTGCGAAAAATGCTTTTCCGCCATTTGTTCGATGCGAGATAGAAAGTGGTCCTTGATCCATTGCATGACGAACCGGTTTGGAGCCATAAGGATGGGCTCCTGGGCGTTATGCGATAAGTCCAGGGAGAGCGGTTTAATCCAGGTGTTGAATTGCTGGGCGCTCAACTCTTTCTTAAAATGTTCAAGACAGGAAAGCCAAAAGGTTTGCATTGCCGGTTGGTAAAAAACTTATCGGGAAAAGGAATCAGAAATTCGAGGTCGGCGGTGAGAGCATATTTTAGACCCTTCCGATTGACTTATCCACAGGGCGGGAAAAAAATATCGATTGACACCAGCCTCTGTCAAGAGTTGTAATGCGAGGTTTTATTTATCGGCCCTAGGGGGAAAAATGAAGCGCACTTACCAACCGTCCGTGACACGGAGAAAACGAACCCACGGCTTTCGGGTTCGCATGAAAACCAACGGTGGGGCGGCGGTTATCCGGGCTCGTCGTGCCAAGGGACGAGCCCGACTGGGGGTATAGATTTAGACAATTCTAAAAATTGATTCGAGGAATTGTATTATTTTGGAATTGTATTATTTTCCGAAAAGCCACCGGTTGCATCAGGCAGAAGAATTCTCCTCGGTTATCCGATTCAGAAGTTCTGCCAGCAGCGAATTTCTTCAGATTTTTGCTAAACCCAACAATCTTGAACATTCACGATTGGGTTTGATCGTCGCTGGTAAGATCGAGCGGCTGGCGGTCAATCGCAATAGAGCAAAACGTCTATTGCGGGAGGTGTTTCGAGCGCGACAACAAAATTTGGCCGGTCTTGATCTGGTGGTGCGTTTGCGCCGCAACATTTCCCAAGGCAACTCAGTGCGGATAACAGAGGAGGCGGAGGTACTTATGCTTCAATTGCGCCGATGTCGCGGATAATTATTGGTTTTATCAAGCTTTATCAATACTGCCTGAGTCCGTTCTTTGGACCCTCGTGCCGGTTCAGCCCATCTTGTTCAAACTACGCATGTGAGGCGCTGACCAGACACGGATTCCTCCGGGGGATAATCCTCAGCATAGGGAGAGTACTCCGATGCCATCCATGGGGTCGGGGCGGGCATGATCCCGTCCCCTAGGAATTTATTAACTTGAATCATTTCCGATACGCTTTATACGTATTGCCAAAAAAATAAAATCGCGAAGCAAGATGGACACAAAAAAACTTATACTTTTCGTAATCTTTTCCACATCAATGTTATTCCTGTGGGAAGCGTGGCAGAAGGAACAATATCCGCCATCTCCAACGGTAGCCGCCACCCCAAGGTCGGCAAGCGAGCCGGCGGTCCGAGCCCAGGATGAGACGCCTATGCCCGGCGAAAAACTTATTTCGGAACTGCCAGCAAAGGGTGAATCCTCTGCAGACAATGGCCTCCCGACGAAAACCGGGGGCAAACTGGAATCAGGAGAAAAGATTGTAGTTAAGACGGACATGGTAATAGCGGAAATCGATACGGTAGGTGGTGAACTACGCCGTCTCGAGTTACTGCTTCACCCGGATAAGGAAGATAAAACCAAGCCCTTCGCATTATTGCAAAACCAACCCGAGCATATTTACGTGGCTCAGTCGGGAATGATAGGAGAAGGACTACCCAGCCACAAAACGCACTATACAGGGGAAGCGGGCACCTATAGCTTGGCCGCGGGGCAGGATAAAGTCGAGGTGCGGCTTCGTGCCCCCGAGAGCGACGGCGTGCGCGTGACCAAGGTTTATACTTTTCATCGCGGCAGTTATATTATCGATATCAGCTTTGAAGTTATCAATCAAAGGGATACGGCGATTCAGCCCTTCGCGTATTTTCAGATGTTACGCGACAGCAAGCCTCCGGTCGGTTCGTTCTTCATGGTGCCCACCTATACCGGTGCGGCGCTTTACACCGAGCAGGAAAAATTCAAGAAGATCGAGTTTTCAGCCCTTGACAAGGGCAACGCAACCTATCCTAAAAACGCCGATAATGGCTGGATTGCAATGCTGCAGCAGTATTTTCTCACTGCTTGGCTGCCTAAAGACAACTCATCGCGGGAGTATTATGCCAAGCGTCTGGGCGAAAACGAATATTCCGCGGGGGTGATTGTGCCGGTGGGCCAGATCGAACCGGGGAGTACTGCGAATGTTGCCGTACCTCTCTATGCGGGCCCAGAGGAGCAGAGCAAGCTTGCGGCGCTTGCACCCGGGCTTGATCTTGCAGTGGACTATGGTTGGCTGACGGTGATTGGGGCGCCTCTATTCTGGCTCTTGTCACTGTTTCATTCCTGGAGCGGAAATTGGGGGGTTGCCATCATTCTTCTGACGATGTCGGTCAAGCTGGCTTTTTTCCCCTTGTCTGCGGCAGGTTATCGTTCGATGGCGAAATTGCGGGTGGTTACGCCTAAGCTGCAAAAGTTGCGCGAACAGCACGGGAACGATCGGCAACGGATGCATCAGGCGATGATGGAGTTCTATAAGAAGGAAAAAATTAACCCGATGGGGGGTTGCTTGCCCATCCTGGTCCAGATTCCCGTATTCATCTCGCTATATTGGGTGTTGCTTGCGAGCGTAGAGCTTCGTTACGCACCGTTTGCACTGTGGATAGAGGATTTGTCGTCGCCTGATCCCTATTACGTGCTGCCAGTCCTGATGGGCGTTTCCATGTTTATACAGTCGAAGCTTAGCCCGCAAGCCACGGACCCCATCCAAGCCAAGGTCATGCAGATCATGCCCTTTGCCTTTAGTGTCTTCTTTTTCTTCTTTCCTGCTGGACTGGTGCTGTATTCGTTGGTGAATAACGTGCTTTCTATCGCCCAGCAGTGGCAAATCACCCGCATGATTGAAGGGGCCGCTGCGAAGACCACCGTCCCGGCAACTAAGAAGAAATGAGCCACATGGCCCGGTAATCCGTACGAAACGGATTAATGTGTGACTGGTCATTTCCGGTTGTAAATCCTTCCCAATGGGAAATAATGACATTATTGCCGCCATCGCCACTCCACCTGGACGAGGTGGCATCGGCGTCGTGCGAATTTCCGGCAAAAACCTGCAATCGCTGGCAACCAGAATTATCGGTTATCTTCCAGCGCCACGTCATGCCAGCTTAAGCAAATTTTTTGATGAAAACGGGCTGACCGTAGATCAGGGCATCGCCCTCTACTTCCCTTCCCCTTACTCATATACCGGCGAAGATGTGTTGGAACTGCAAGGTCACGGCGGCCCTGCGGTAATGAATTTATTGCTATCCATTTGCCTCTCCGCGGGTGCCCGATTAGCGCAACCAGGAGAATTTACCTTGCGCGCCTTCCTAAATAACAAACTGGATCTTGCTCAAGCTGAAAGCGTGGCTGACATTATAGATGCCAGCACCAGTGAAGCCGCACGCTGTGCCATGCGCTCGCTGCAAGGGGAGTTTTCTACCGCCATACGTGCCTTGGTGCAAGCGCTTACTGACCTGCGCATGCTTATGGAAGCAACGCTGGATTTTCCGGACGAAGAAATAGATGTCCTGCAAGGCGCCGAGGTCTGTGGCAGATTAAAAGCCGTTCAGGCGCAACTGGAACGTGTCCTGGCGTCAGCCCGGCAAGGCAGCGTGCTGCGAGAAGGCTTATGCGTGGTTCTGGTGGGACAACCTAACGTCGGCAAATCCAGCCTGATGAATCAATTGGCCGGGGAAGAGGCGGCTATTGTCACAGAAATTCCCGGCACCACTCGCGACGCCATTCGACAAACAGTCGAAATCGAGGGCATACCGCTATCTCTGATTGACACCGCAGGATTACGGGAGACAGACGAGGCGGTAGAAAAAATAGGCATCGCCCGTACGCGCTCCGCCATAGAGCAAGCGGACTTGGCATTGTTGCTGATAGATAACCGTTTCGGCGTGACGCCAGCGGATCGAGCGATACTCGATAGCTTTCCCGTCGAATTGCCTGTCATCCACGTACATAACAAAATAGACTTGCTGAATGGGCTTCCGCAAATCAAAGATGAAGAAGGCAAACTAGGAATTTATCTTTCTGCCAAAACCGGCGCCGGGATTGAACTGCTTCGTCGACAACTGCTGGATATGGTCGGCTGGCATTCAACAGGTGAAGGCATCTACATGGCGCGGCACCGTCACCTGCGGGCGCTGACGGAAGCCAGAGAACATCTACACGACGCAGCCGAGCTGGCTGAGCGCGGGGTTCAACTGGATTTGTTAGCCGAAGAGCTACGGCTTGCTCAGCAGGCCTTGTCGTCCATCACCGGCGAATTCAGCGCCGATGACTTGCTTGGTGAAATATTTTCCCGCTTCTGTATTGGCAAATAGCCAGATCCTGTTTTTCGGCGAAGGAGAGTGAAAAATGACACACACCTTTGTCTGGTGGCTTTTGCTCATCAGCTGCCTACATTTGAATGTCTTGCGTGTGTTTCACGTGAAACACTGGAGAGCAATAGAAACGCAGGCGAGACGGTCGGCTTTTCCAAGTGAGGGCCGACCACGCTCTTACACAACCTTCCATTTTGCCGTAAAATGCTTTTCCTTCGATGCGCTACTCTTTGTCCCGATAGTTTGTCCCGATAGCGGTAATTCTAATGACTTTTTCTGAAAAATTCGATGTCATCGTGATCGGCGGCGGGCATGCGGGCACCGAGGCGGCGCTTGCAGCGGCGCGTATGGGGCAAAAGACGCTATTGCTTTCTCATAATATCGAAACGCTGGGTCAGATGTCCTGTAACCCGTCCATAGGCGGCATAGGCAAGGGACATCTGGTAAAAGAGGTTGATGCACTGGGCGGTGCGATGGCTGCCGCCGCCGATGAGGCCGGCATCCAGTTTCGCATACTCAATTCGAGCAAGGGGCCGGCCGTTCGCGCGACGCGCGTTCAGGCCGACCGGATGCTCTATCGGCAGGCCATTCGCCGCCGTCTGGAGAACCAGGCAAACCTTTGGCTATTTCAGCAAGCAGTGGACGATCTCATGCTTGAGGGTGACAGAGTCGCGGGAGTTGTTACCCAGTTGGGAATAAAGTTTTCTGCGCGGGCCGTGGTGCTGACTGCCGGCACGTTTCTCGCTGGGCTGGCTCACGTCGGGTCGGCTAATTTTCAGGCAGGCAGGGCTGGCGATCCGCCATCCGTCAGCCTTGCTTTGCGTTTGCGCGAAATGAATCTGCCGGTGGGACGGTTAAAAACCGGTACACCGCCGCGTATAGACGGACGCAGCATAGATTACTCGGCAATGACCGAGCAATCGAGCGACAATCCCGCGCCGGTCTTTTCCTTTATGGGTAGCGCCGCTCAGCATCCACGTCAATTGCCGTGTTGGATCACGCATACGAATGTTCGCACTCACGACATTATTCGCGGCGGCCTGGACCGTTCGCCGCTATTCTCGGGGGTTATCGAAGGTGTGGGGCCGCGCTATTGCCCTTCCATAGAGGACAAGGTGGTGCGGTTTTCTGCCAGAGAAACACACCAGGTCTTCCTCGAACCGGAAGGACTTACTACTCATGAGGTA
>JALYOY010000013.1 GCA_030856655.1 Pseudomonadota bacterium
CGTTAACGCAAGCTGCTAGCCGCTCATCGATAACCTTATTAGCAAGCGCGATCGCCGCTGCCCTGTCAGGCAAACTGGTAATAATGAGTATGGCGTCCATTGCGGGGGATTGCATTATAAAAATCGATAACTGGGATTTTACCCATTTTCCGCAGTAATTTCTGTGCCCCCTGCCATATACTCGACCACGGTGGGGTAGCGCAGGTTTACATGCAGCTCATGCTTTATACGGGAATTAGCCAGCCGCCGCGATTCTTGCATAAACGATAACATACCTGGAGATATACGCCCTTCAGCGTGAGCGCGCCCGATACGCGGCGGTCGCGGCAAATTAAATCGGTCTGCAATCAAATCAAAATACTCGCCCATTTTCAGGTTCGAATTGTCGCAGGCATGATAAATCCTTCCAGGCCTTGCATGGCGTAACGCAGCAAATATAATGCGGGCGAGATCGTCAGCATGGACATGGTTGGTATAGCTGTCCTCTTCCGGAAGCAATGCCGGCAAACGCTCGCGCAGGCGGGCAAGCGGCAGGCGGTCGGACGCGTAAATTCCGGGTACACGCAGGATCGAGACACTCGCGCGATTGCGCACTCCCCAATCGCGCACCTGTCTCTCCGCGTCGACCCGGCGCCATGCGCGAGCAGTTTGAGGATTGATCACGCGAGTTTCATTTACCAATGCACCATTGCAATCGCCGTAGACGCCGCTAGTGCTGATGTAGATAAACCGTTGTGGTAACATTGCTTCCT
Source organism: Pseudomonadota bacterium (assembly GCA_030856655.1). Lineage (GTDB taxonomy): Bacteria > Pseudomonadota > Gammaproteobacteria > Burkholderiales > Nitrosomonadaceae > Nitrosospira. The sequence goes on from JALYOY010000013.1 coordinate 753, forward strand.
TCATCTTCACCTGTGGCCGCTTTGTCAGTGCTGCCAGGAGATTTGCGGTGCGAGTATCGCGTTTGCCATGATTTGGCGGCGGCGCCAGATGCAGCACTGAATGGGCAATTCCTGCAATCTTCCCGAGGCTGCCAGGCATGTCGAGATCTCCGAACACCGGCGTAATGCCGTGCAAACGCAGCAGAGCGCAGTTTTCCGGCCTTCGATACAGCCCCAGCAACCGGTAATGCGCCTGCAACAATGGCGCCGCGCGCAGGGCGATGTCACCGCAACCAATAATTAAAAGTGTCCGTTTCATGGTATTTATTTTTTCGCCGCCAGTTATTTTTTTATTTTGTTGACTCGCTCGTAACGGATGCCGCATCAAATCACCATCAAGCCCAGCGGGCACGTCTTTTTCGCCCAGCCCGGCGAAACTGTGCTTCAAGCCGCGCTACGCGAAGGTTTTCCGCTCCCCTATGGTTGCCGCAACGGCGCCTGCGGCACATGCAAGGGCAAAATCATACAGGGAACGGTCGATTTCGGCGGCCATAATGAAGAGACGTTGACGAAAATGGAAAAGCAAGCAGGCATGGCATTGTTTTGCTGTGCTTTACCGTTGTCGGAACTGGTGATCGAATGTCGAGAAATCGGGGCGATCAGGGATATTAAAGTTAAAACCCTGCCGTGCCGTGTACACAAACTGGAACGGGTCGCGCCCAATGTAATGGTTATTTCCCTGAAGCTCCCCGCCAATGAGCGATTGCAGTTTCTCGCTGGGCAATATATTGATATCTTCATGAAAAATGGCAAGCGCCGGAGTTTCTCGCTGGCTAATGCGCCCCATGATGACGAACTGTTGCAGTTGCATGTACGCAACTACCTTGGCGGCACTTTCGCCGAGCATGTGTTTACGCGTATGAAGGAAAAGGACATTCTACGTTTTGAAGGACCGCTCGGCACGTTTTTTCTGCGAGAAGACTCAGACAAGCCAATTATATTCGTCGCCAGTGGCACTGGCTTCGCGCCGGTTAAAAGCATACTCGAACATGCCTTTCATGTACGAAATCTACGCGGTAGTGAGCGGCAAATGGTGCTCTACTGGGGAAACCGCACTAAAGCCGATCTATACTTGGCGGAGCTGGCGGGAAGCTGGCAACAGAAGCACGACAATTTTACTTTTATCCCAGTGCTATCCGAAGCGTTGCAGACAGATAATTGGAACGGAAGAACCGGCCTGGTGCATCAAGCCGTGCTGGAAGACTTCGACGATCTCGCTGGGTATCAGGTCTATGCCTGTGGCGCACCAGCTATGGTCGAAGCTGCCCATATGGATTTCACCAAATTACGCGGTTTGCCGGAAGATGAATTCTTTTCGGATGCATTTACTGCTTCGCCGAGCGAACCAAAGCCTTAAGCCCTTCGCATTATTGATAAAAACCAGCCCTGTCCTCACCCAGTTTACGTTTAGATTCTCAGTTCTAGCGGGCCTCTAAACGCTTCAATCCAAGGACCAGACCCTTTCTATAATGAT
>JALYOY010000083.1 GCA_030856655.1 Pseudomonadota bacterium
CGTGTTTACTTTTAATTGTGCTCCTATCTGCGGCAATGGTGCAAGCGGCAGGTTTGGGCAGGTTGACGGTCAGTTCTGCTCTGGGGCAACCGTTCAAAGCAGAAATCGATCTGATTGCGGTAAAAAAGGAGGAGAGGCATTCTTTAGTGGCGCGTGTTGCGCCACAAGATATATTCCGTCAGGCTAATGTTGATTACGTGCCTCTTCTTGCCATGTTTAAAGCAAGTATTGAAAATCGCTCCGACGGTCAACCTTACGTCAAAATTACTTCTCCCCAGCCCATCAACGAACCGTTCCTGAACATGCTGATTGAATTGAACTGGCCTTCGGGGCGGCTATTGCGGGAATACACAGTGTTGCTTTCCCCGCCTGAAATCGATGCACATCCGCCCGCAACGGCGCCAAGTCAATCCAATGCGCCTGCTTCCGCTAATTCTGCTAAGGGCGAGCCGGCTACGGTTGAGAAACCAGGGTTGCCAACCAAGAGTTCGGTCACTGGTGAAAAACCACCGCTTCCGGAATCCGCGTCGGTTAGCAAGGCTCATACCGTCTATGGCCCGGTAAAGCGGGGTGATACTTTAGCAAGAATAGTGCAAAATATCGTACCCCCCACTGGGGTGAGCGTTAATCAGATGCTGGTCGCTATCCACCGCGCAAACCGGAACGCTTTCTTTGGCAACAATATGCATCGGCTTAAGGCAGGCCCCATTTTAAGAGTGCCGGATGGCAATGAAATCGGCACGATAACCCCGGCCGAAGCCGACAAAGAAGTGAAAATGCAGACAGTGGATTGGAACCGGTACAAACTGGCTGACGTGGTAGGTTTGATCCCGGCGACGGAAGAGCTGAGACAGACGGTTACCGGAAAGATCGAATCCGATATTGATGCGGTTCCCGCTGCGGCTCAAGAGCAGCCCAGCGTTCTGAAGCTTTCCAAGGGCGCGGAGCCATGGAACGCCGGTAAGGATGCGGATGGAAACGACATCAACGGGAAGGTGGGCGCGAAAGATGTCCGCGGCGTGGAAGTAAGTGGTGCGCAGGATCGGCTTCGTGCAATGGAAGAAGACGCCATAGCGAGGAGCAGGTCGCTTAGCGAAGCCAATGAGCGCGTGGCGCTGCTGGAAAAAAACATCAAGGAATTACAAAAGCTGCTGGAGTTGAAAAACCTTGCCCTGGCGGACATGCAGAAACAGGTAGAAGCTATCGAGCCGGATAGCTCAATGTCGCCGCAGCCGAATGCCGAGATGCATACCGGGATTTCGCCCCAGGACGGACTAACTCCAGAGTCCGTTTTGGAAACACAGGTTCCGCCCCTTATAACCAAAGCAGACAACGGGGAAAAAGCAACGGTAACGCCGCCAACGTCAGTCGAATCCGCGACGGAAATAGCCAAGCCCATGCGAACTGCCGAAAAACCGGGACATGCAGCGGATTCGACGCCACAGCGTCCTGCCAAAAGTTCCCTGTTCGATGATGTGACGGCTAATATTGAATATTTCGGTGGCGCGCTAGTTCTTCTGATAACAGGTATTGTCGGCGTATCCATAATGGGACGACCGAAAGAAGCATGGCCGGATAGCTCCAATGCGGGTATGGGCTCTTCTGCCTTTGACCCCCGGTTGCACGAAAAAGCGGGGCTCGTGGCAGCATCCGGGATGGGGGAGCCAAGCATCCCTCCAGGAATGGATAACGCCAGGCAGGCTGATGAAACAGATCCGGCCGATAAAGTTGGAGCTTATCTAAACGCGCAGGATATTCAAACATATGAAATTCTCAAGGATACCCCGGTGGCGGAACGCGATGGCCTCCTGATTTCCGGGACTCTTCAGAACTCCGGAACGGCGGTGGATTTGAACAGTTCATCCACGCCTGTCCCACCGATCGCCATCTCCCCTGCGTCTTCTACCTCGCTCTCAGCGGAACCTGGCCTGCCAGACATTAGTTTTGGTTTGGATGGCACGCAATTCGCCAAGCCAAATGAATTCGTGGAAAAGAATACGCACTGGCATGAAATCGTCACGAAGCTTGACTTGGCCAGAGCTTATCAGGAAATGGGTGACAAGGAGGCCGCCAAGCAGGTCCTTCAGGAAGTGGCTCGCGAGGGTAACGGTCAGCAGCAAGAAAGTGCAAGGCTAATGTTGGCTGCTCTGTAGAGCCTGATTTCCGAGTTCCTTATTCGCGATTAATATTGAATCAGCCAATCACCGTTCCCAGCGGTATTGCTCCCTGGAATTTCCTATGTTCATTCCTGCTGCTGCTTCTGCAGGAATTCTGCCCGATCGCACTCGCCATGACGGCCCCTGTGCTGTGAGAATCGCATTGGCGCTGGAGTACGATGGGAGTTATTATTGTGGCTGGCAAAGCCAGAGATCGGGTGGATCAGTACAGGATGCGCTGGAAGCTGCGTTGTCGAAAATCGCATGTAGCGACATTCGGGTAGTTACGGCGGGACGCACCGATACGGGGGTCCATGCTTCATACCAAGTGTTGCATTTCGATACTCAGGCAAATCGGCCGATGAGCGCTTGGGTACGCGGAGTCAATGCATTATTGCCAGATAGCATGGCGATATTGTGGGCCTTGCAAACAGCGAATGATTTCCATGCGCGCTACTGCGCCATCGAACGCTGCTATTTTTACCTGCTACTGAATCATCCAGTGCGCCCAGGGCTTTATCACGGCAAACTCGGCTGGTTTCATCAGCCACTCGACCTTGAACGAATGCGGGTTGCCGCACAAATGCTGCTTGGTGAGCATGATTTCAGCGCTTTTCGCGCTGCCGAGTGTCAGGCTAAATCGCCAGTGCGCAATTTGAAAAAACTGGACATCACCCGGCACGGCGATATTTTCGCATTTGAGTTGCGTGCCAACGGATTTTTGCATCACATGGTACGCAATATTGTAGGTTGCCTCATTTATGTGGGAAAAGGCAAATACCCTCCCGAATGGATGCAGGTACTTCTAGAAGGTCGTAAACGCAGTTACGCCGCCCCTACTTTTCCGGCTGCAGGGTTATACTTGGCGGGGATTACTTACGATGCCAAATGGAAGCTTCCTCCATTTGTCGAGCCACCGCTTGCCGTAGTGTTGCCGAGGATGAGCAGGCCGCGGATAACTTAGCTACCACCCTAAATCCGGCGGTTGACCACTCATTTTCGGTTTAGCACGATGATCGGCATCCACGGACCCAGACAATGAGCATACAAAACTTGCGGACATGGCTATCCGAGTAAAGATTTGCGGTATCACACGTGTTGAGGATGCGCTGGCAGCGGTGCATCATGGCGCGCACGCGATTGGTCTTGTATTCTGGAGAGAAAGCACGCGTTGTGTCACGCCCGCGACAGCTCAGAAAATCATCGCGGCGCTGCCGCCATTCATCAGCGCGGTGGGCGTCCATGTTGATCCGGATCCGGAATGGGTAAAAGAAACCTCCTCTGTTGCCGGCCTGAATTTGCTGCAGTTTCATGGAAACGAATCGCCGGAATTTTGCCGGCAATTTTCCATGCCTTATATAAAAGCCGTGCGAGTCAGAGCCGGTATAGATTTGCTACAATACGCGACCCGTTATAACGGCGCCAGCGGATTGCTGCTTGATACCTACGTTAAAGGCGAACCGGGCGGTACCGGACATGCGTTTGACTGGAATCTGATTCCGCGAAATCTACCGCTCCCGTTGATCCTTTCGGGCGGATTGCATTCCGGCAACGTGACGGCGGCAATCAGGCAGACTCAACCTTGGGCAGTGGATGTGTCGAGCGGTGTGGAAACCGCCAAAGGTATCAAGGACGCGGAGAAAATTGCTGCTTTCATGCGAGGAGTTCGAAACAGTGAAAGTTTATGACTATCCTGACAGGCATGGTCACTTCGGCCCATATGGCGGCGTATTCGTCGCCGAGACGCTGATTGCGGCGCTGGAGGAATTGCGTGTTCAGTACGAACATTATCGCAGCGATGGCGATTTTCAGGCGGAGTTTGCTTATGAATTGAAGCACTATGTAGGACGCCCCAGCCCCATCTATCATGCAAAAAGATGGTCAGCGCATCTAGGGGGGGCGCAGATTCTGTTGAAGCGCGAAGACCTGAATCATACCGGCGCGCACAAAATCAACAACGCTGTCGGACAGGCGCTCCTTGCAAGGCGCATGGGTAAGTCGCGCGTGATTGCCGAGACTGGCGCGGGTCAGCATGGCGTAGCCAGCGCCACGGTGGCTGCGCGTTACGGAATGGAATGCGTGGTTTACATGGGTTCCGTGGATGTGGAACGCCAAGCCGCCAATGTTTATCGGATGAAGCTTCTGGGAGCAACGGTGGTGCCGGTCGATTCGGGGTCCCGAACGCTGAAAGATGCGCTCAATGAGGCCATGCGCGACTGGGTAACCAACGTCGGAGACACATTTTACATCATTGGCACGGTGGCGGGACCGCATCCCTATCCGATGATGGTGCGTGATTTCCAGGCGATTATCGGACGAGAAGCAATTGTGCAGATGCAGGAAGAATACGGACGCCAGCCAGATGCATTGATTGCCTGCGTGGGCGGCGGGTCGAACGCTATCGGCTTGTTTTACCCCTATATAGGCAACAATAACATTCGCATGATAGGCGTGGAGGCAGCGGGACGTGGAATTGAAAGTGGCCAGCATGCCGCTACCCTGACGACAGGAAAGCCCGGTGTGCTGCACGGGAATCGCACGTATCTGATCCAGGATGAGAACGGGCAAATTATCGAGACCCACTCCATTTCGGCGGGTTTGGATTATCCCGGCGTCGGTCCGGAACATGCATGGCTTAAGGACAGCAACCGCGCTGAATATGTGGGAATAACCGACGACGAGGCGCTGGCGGCATTCCATGCTTTATGTCACTACGAAGGGATTATGCCGGCGCTGGAATCCAGTCATGCGCTAGCTCACGCCGCCAAGCTCGCGCCTGCGCTAGGCCGGGACAAACTGTTGTTGGTGAATCTATCCGGGCGTGGGGACAAGGATATGGCCACTGTTGTCGCGCAGGCTGCCGATATCACCTTCTAACCGAATTCGGTATTTCATGTCCCGTATTACCATTGTATTTGACAGACTGCGCCTGCAAGGCAGGAAAGCTCTGATCCCTTTCATTACAGCCGGCGATCCCGAACCTGCGATGATGGTCCCCTTGATGCATGAATTGGTGAAGGCGGGGGCCGACGTTATCGAACTGGGGGTGCCGTTTTCCGATCCCATGGCTGATGGGCCGACTATACAGCGGTCTTCCGAAAGGGCATTGAAGCACCATGTGGGTTTGAAAGACGTATTGACAATGGTGGCGGAATTTAGAAAAAGCGATCCGTGCACACCGGTAGTGCTGATGGGCTACGCTAACCCGATAGAAGCCATGGGCTACGAGAAATTCACGGTAAGAGCCAGGGAGTGCGGCATAGACGGCGCGTTGACAGTGGATTATCCACCGGAGGAATGCGCGGAATGGGTGAAATACCTCAAACGCCAGCAGATCGATGCAATTTTTTTGCTCTCCCCCACTACTCCGCAGGCACGCATCGAACAAGTAGCCAAAATGGCACAGGGATATGTGTATTACGTATCGTTGAAAGGAGTGACGGGCTCATTAAATCTTGATCTGAACGATGTGGCCGATAAATTGACCCGATTGCGTTCAGTTATTTCCATTCCCATTGGCGTTGGCTTCGGGATACGCGACGGCGGGGCAGCCAGGGCTGTGGCGGAACTTGCCGATGCAGTGGTGGTCGGTAGCCGCATCATTGAAGAAATAGAAAACTCACCCAGAGACCATGTGTTAACGAACGTATATCATTTGGTAAAAAGCCTTCGCAGCGCAATCGACGGGGCTCGCGGAAATTTATGAGCTGGTTTCAGAAACTTCTTCCACCGAAAATAAAGCGTAAGGAAAGCGGCGAAAAAAAAGTCGTGCCCGAGGGACTGTGGAGCAAATGTGCCTCTTGCGAAGCGGTGCTGTATTACTCTGACCTGGGAAACAATCTCAACGTTTGCCCCAAATGCAACCATCACAATCGCATTTCCGCCAGAGTGCGCCTTGATCTGCTACTGGATGCGGAGGGACGTTATGAAATCGGTACGGAAGTGCTATCACTTGACCCGCTTAAATTCAAGGATAGCAAGCGCTACATAGACCGGTTATCGCAGGCTAAAAGAGATACTGACGAAGATGATGCCCTGGTGGTGATGCAGGGTAGTGTTAAAACCGTGCCTCTGGTTGCAGCGGCGTTTGAGTTCGGCTTCATGGGTGGTTCGATGGGCTCGGTGGTAGGCGAGCGCTTTGCGCGTGGGGTTCAAGCGTGTGTCGAGCAGCGTCTGGCGTTTGTGTGTTTTGCCGCAAGCGGTGGAGCGCGCATGCAGGAAGGACTGCTATCGCTCATGCAAATGGCCAAAACGTCGGCGGCGCTTACCCAGTTGAGTCAGGAACAACTCCCGTTTATCTCAGTACTTACAGATCCCACCATGGGCGGCGTATCGGCCAGTTTTGCTTTCATCGGTGACGTGGTAATCGCCGAGCCGGGGGCGTTGATTGGTTTTGCAGGGCCGCGCGTAATCGAACAGACAGTGCGCCAAACCTTACCGGAAGGCTTTCAGCGTGCCGAATTCCTGTTGGAGCATGGCGCGATAGACATGATCGTAGATCGCAGGCGCATGCGCGATAAGCTTGCGAATTTGTGCACCTTGCTGATGCGCACGTCTGCACCGAGGTCCTGACTCGCATCTTGATATTTAAGACGCGCACGATGTCATGATGGAAATCGATTCAAAAAAACCCAGAGCGCTGTCCGATTGGCTGAACTGCCTCGAACATTCCCATCCGAAGACTATCGAGATGGGGTTGGAGCGTGTAAATCGGGTCAGGGCCGAGCTAGGCCTTGTACCGTCTTTCCCCATCATCACTGTCGGCGGCACCAATGGTAAAGGCTCAACATGCGCCATGATGGAGGCAATACTGAGCCGAGCGGGATATCGCGTGGGTTGTTACACTTCGCCACACCTGCTGCGTTACAACGAGCGGGTACGGATAAGCCGGCAGGAAGTGCGTGATGATGAATTGTGCAATGCTTTTCATGTTGTGGAATCAGCTAGGGCCCGCAGCAGTATGTCTCTGACATATTTCGAATTCGGTACATTGGCGGCAATGCAAATATTCAGTCAAGCCGGGGTGGATGCTGCGATTCTGGAAGTGGGACTGGGCGGGCGATTAGATGCGGTCAACATTTTTGATGCGGATTGCGCGGTGATCACCAGCATTGACTTCGATCATATGGATTATCTCGGTGACACGCGGGAAAAAATCGGATTCGAGAAGGCGGGAATTTTCAGAAGCGGTAGGACTGCAATTTGTTCGGAGCTGGATATTCCCGCGGCTGTTCGTGGTCGTGCAGATGAGATCGGTGCGAATTTAATGCACATCGGCGAGCACTTCGGTTATTCGCCCAACTCAGCCGATGCCACCCTATGGGACTATTGGGGGCCTGGCGGAAAGCGATATTCGCTTTCGCATCCCGCCTTGCGTGGCGCTTGTCAACTGCAAAACGCCAGTGCCTGTCTCGCGGCGCTGGATGCCGTCAAGGATCACTTGCCGATCACCATGAGCGACGTACGCAAGGGTTTTGCGGAAGTAGCATTGCCGGGGCGGTTTCAGGTATTGCCGGGGCGGCCGGTGACGGTACTTGACGTGGCGCATAATCCAAGTGCTGCGCGGGCTCTGGCTAGTAACCTGGATAATATGGGGCGTTACCAGAAAACTTATGCGATATTCGCCATGCTCAAGGATAAGGATATCGCCGGCGTGGCACGAGAACTTGCGGCAAGAGTCGATATATGGTTGACAGCGGGCATCGATGCACCGCGCGGCGCCTCGGTAGATGAAGTGACGCGGGCACTGAAAGCGGCGGGGGTAAGTGGGGCAATTCTGACTTTTCTCAATCCCGCTGCGGCCTATGCGTACGCCTGTGAACGAGCGCTCGAAAATGATAGAATCTGCATATTCGGCTCGTTCCATACCGTGGCCGGAGCGTTACGGCCCCGCAATACGGTTGAGCACGGATAGCAATCAAGCAAATTAAAATGGCAAAGATTGTCAGTGAAGAAGAAATTCAACTTAGAAAGCGCGCTAGGCGGCGCTTGGTCGGCGCGATTACCCTGGTTACGGCAGCAGTCGTGATTTTACCGATGGTGCTCGATAGTAAACCGGAGCGGCGAAGTCAAGAGATTGACATCCGCATTCCTTCGGAAGACGCGGCTGGTGAATTCACACCGGGGATTGCACCCACTATGGAACCCCCCACTACCGCTCCTCCCCAAGAACGTGCAACTGGGGGTCAGCAGGAAGAGCAGGTAGGCCCGAAGCCCCAGGCAAAGTCTCCCCCATTCAAGGCAGCATCACCCGAGAAGCCGGTCGCGGTTGCCGTTGGGAGAGGCAATGATTCCACCACCGAGGCAGGAAGCGCCAAAGCGATCGCCGCTGCTGACATATTTGTGGTGCAGTTGGGCGCCTTTTCTGATCCAGCCAAAGCCAGGCAACAGCAGCAAAGTCTGATATCCAAGGATACAGGGAAGGTTTATACGGAGACGCTCAAGGCAGACAAGGGCGAAATAACGCGCGTGCGGGTGGGTCCTTTCCGTACCCGCGAGGAGGCGGAAAGTGTGCGTGAGAAACTGAAGAAGCTGGGATTTGATGGTGTAGTGGCGGATAAATAACGTCATGATGAGTTTGCTAGCACAAGCAAATAGGCAAACCACCATCCTGTCGTTTCGTCCTGCTTACAAATGACAATTTTCGATTACTCGGTTCTTGCAATACTTGTTCTATCGGTCTTGCTGAGTGTGGTACGCGGGGTGGTACGCGAATTATTGTCGTTGGTGGGCTGGGTAGTCGCGTTCATGGCGGCTAACTCATTCGCGGCCGGATTCGCGCCTATGCTGCCATCCATGATCAGTGGCGAATCGCTGCGAATGTTGCTGGCATTTGCTTCGTTGTTTCTATCGGCGTTGGTAGCAATGGGGCTGTTTGCCATGCTAACGTCGGCTGTGGTAAAAAGCGTGGGACTGGGATTCGCCGACAGGTTTTTCGGTTCGCTGTTTGGTTTTATGCGCGGGTTGCTGGTCGTGTTATTGATTGTATTGGCAGCGGGATTGACTGGATTGCCGCAAGAGCCATTCTGGCAGAAAGCCTTGCTGAGCAAGCCACTGGAGACAGCGGCGATGAGGGTAACACCTTGGCTGCCGCAGGATTTATCCAAGCGCATTAATTATGGAAATTGAATCGCAAGCAATGATGTAATGGTGCAAGTATAATGAATATGCTAACAATCCAACTTTCCCCACAATACTTCGCTGCTACTGGATGCGGATAAAAAATCTTCTTTGAATATCAATAAGATGCCAGCGTCAACATTTGCTATTGTTGGCCGCGGTTGGAAAGATGAGCCAGAGCTTTGAAATTTTACCAATGTTCATAAGCAAAAAAAATTTCCGACACTTTTGTACAGCGTTAATCTAAGTCATTTTTGCGGAGCGCGATCATGTGTGGAATTCTGGGTCTAGTTGCACAAGCTCCCGCTAACCAGTTGTTATACGACGGGTTATTAGTGCTCCAACATCGGGGGCAGGATGCAGCCGGCATCGTTACCGCCCAGGGCAACGCTTTTCATATGCATAAGGGCAGCGGCCTGGTGCGGGATGTGTTTCGCACGCGGAACATGCGCGCTTTGGCCGGCAATATGGGTCTTGGCCACGTCAGATATCCTACGGCCGGCTCCGCCGAATCTTCGGCCGAGGCACAGCCATTTTATGTCAACTCGCCGTTCGGCATCGTGCTCGCGCACAATGGCAATCTTACGAATGCGACACACCTCAACCAGGAATTGTTTCGTGAGGATCTGCGCCACGTCAATACCAATTCAGATTCAGAAGTGCTCCTGAATGTGCTGGCGCACGAATTGCAGAGAAGCACGAAAAACTACCAGCTCGATCCCGCCGCCATTTTCTCTGCGGTATCGGGCGTGCATCGGCGTTGTCGAGGTGCCTACGCGGTAGTCGCGATGATCGCAGGGTATGGGTTAGTGGCTTTTCGCGATCCTTACGGCATCCGTCCCCTGGTGTTCGGTTGCGCCGATACCGAGCATGGGATGGAATATCTAGTCGCGTCCGAAAGCGTAGCGCTGGATACTTTGGGATTTAAGCTGGTGCGCGATGTTGTGCCGGGAGAAGCGATTTTTATCGACGAGGACGGCAATTTCTACAGCAAACAATGCGCCGCCAATCCCACGCATAACCCTTGCATCTTCGAGTATGTTTATATGGCACGCCCCGATTCGGTAATGGACGGGATTTCGGTATATGAAACGAGGCTTAACATGGGTGAGAGCCTAGCCGATAAAATTACCAAAACCATGCGGCATTTGGATATTGATGTGGTAATTCCAATTCCCGATTCCAGCCGCCCCAGCGCTTTGCAACTTGCAAATCGCCTGGGATTGAACTTCCGTGAAGGCTTTGTCAAGAACCGCTATATTGGCCGAACCTTTATCATGCCGGGACAGCAGCAGCGGCGTAAATCGGTTCGTCAGAAGCTCAATGCCATGAGCGTGGAATTTCGTGGCAAAAATGTACTGCTGGTGGATGATTCGATCGTGCGCGGCACCACCAGCCGTGAAATTGTGCAAATGGCGCAGGAGGCCGGTGCCAATAAGGTATATTTTGCTTCCGCCGCGCCACCGGTAAGGTTTCCCAATGTTTACGGAATCGATATGCCAACACGCCAGGAGCTCATTGCTACCGGCCGCGACGATGATGAGATATGCCGCGAAATCGGCGCGGATCACCTTGTTTACCAGGAACTTGATTCCCTCATAAAAGACGTTTGTCAGGTTAATCCATCAATTACTCACTATGAAACTTCCTGTTTCGATGGGCATTACATTACTGGTGATGTCACTGCGGAGTATCTGGCCATTATAGAAGCCCAACGTAATGGTGGCGGTTTATTGTCGCAAGCCGGTTCCAGCACGCAATTGGATTTGAATCTCGCGGCAGCGGATTAAACCCGAAATCCGCACTTGACATGCGTCTCCATCCCGGCCGGTCGCCGGATTAGCAAGGGGATTTGACAAAAACAATTCCCAAGCGTAATTTAATGACGTGCGCCGATTTGATATTCAGCTTGCGGGCGCGTTATAAATTCGGCTAAAGCGGGAAACCCGTTTTGGCAAATGCTGAACGGGTTTTTTATTTGAGGGGTTTCGCATGTCTGACGATTTTGAACTGGAAACATTGGCATTGCATACGGGCATTCATCGCAGTCAATTCAATGAACACTCCGAGGCTTTATATCTTACTTCAAGTTTTGTATTTGACAACGCTAGCCAAGCTGCGGCGCGTTTTTCCGGTGCCGAACCAGGTAATATCTATTCCCGCTTTACCAACCCCACCGTTACGGCTTTTGAAGAACGGCTTGCCGCCCTGGAAGGAGCTGAAGCCTGTGTGGCCACTTCTTCCGGGATGTCGGCGATACTTGCGTGCGTGATGGGGCTGCTTTCCGCTGGTGATCACATCGTCGCATCGCGTAGCCTGTTCGGCGCCACCGTGAATCTGTTCAATAATATCCTCAAGCGTTTCAATATCGAGACAACGTTTGTTTCTGCCACCGACAGTGCAGCATGGGAGGCAGCCGTGAAACCCAGCACAAAACTGTTGTTTGTCGAAACGCCGTCAAATCCGCTTACTGAAATTTCTGATATCGCCGCCCTTGCCGCCATAGCAAAGAAAAACGGTGCCTGGCTTGCTGTCGATAACTGTTTTTGTTCGCCGGCGCTGCAACGACCCTTGGACTTGGGTGCCGACCTAGTGATTCACTCTGCTACGAAGTATCTCGAAGGCCAGGGCAGGGTGTTGGGCGGCGCAATACTTGGAAAGCGAGATCTGGTGATGGAACAAGGGGTGTTCGGTTTCTTGCGCACCGCGGGACCGAGCCTGAGTCCATTCAATGCCTGGGTCATTCTTAAAGGAATGGAAACTCTGAAAATCCGCATGGAGACGCATTCTGCAAATGCCTTGCAAATCGCCCGCTGGCTGGAATTGCAGTCAAGCGTGGCAAGAGTCCATTACCCCGGCTTGCCGTCGCATCCACAGTACGGGCTCGCCAAACGCCAGCAAAAAACTGGCGGCGGCATTGTGTCATTTGAGTTGAAGAATGGAAAAGAAGCGGCATGGCGGGTGGTGGATTCAGTTCGCCTGATTTCGATTACCGCCAATCTGGGCGATACCAAGAGTACGCTTACGCATCCCGCGACCACCACCCACGCCCGTATCAGTCAGGAAAGCCGGGACTTGGCAGGCATCAACGACGGCCTGCTGCGCATCGCAGTGGGACTCGAAGCGGTAAAGGATATCAAGGCAGATTTGGCAAGGGGACTCGCTGCCTGAAAGAACTTGTTTGCTGTGGTAGACCTCACGCAGCGGTTCCTGCAACAGAAAATGAAAGTGACAGCGATTCAAGTCCGACGGCGTGCCGCTTCATAGAGTGGCATGACGATCGGCAGTAATGATTCAATTTGCTGGATGCGGGTCGAGTCCGCCGGGTGGCTGCTCAAGAATTCGGGTGGCTTCCCACCACTATTGGCGCTCATCATCTTTTGCCATAATGTAATTCCGGCACGCGGGTTGTAGCCCGCCCGTGCGCTCAGCTCCAGGCCGATACGGTCGGCCTCAGCCTCGTCGGTACGGCTGAAATGAGTTGCTATCAGGGCATCATAAACAACGCCGGCTAGCTGAGTCGTATTCTGGCCGAGGCCAAGCACTGCGGAGCCAACGCCCATCGCGGCCTGTGCGGCGACCGCCTGTGATACCTGTTCACGCGAATGTTCGCGCAAGGCATGCGCGATCTCGTGCCCCATCACCACGGCGATTTCCTCATCAGTCAATTGCAACCGATTGATCAGCCCGGAATAAAACATGATCTTGCCACCGGGCATGCAGAACGCATTAAGCTCATCGCTGTTGATTATATTGACTTCCCACTTCCAGTTGGGCGCATCTCGGCGGAAAATGCCGGTTTGCGGTTCAATCCGGCGGGCTATCGCCTGTATCCGTTGCAGCAACTTCTCATCCTTGTTCAGCGCACCCTTTTCCGCCGCTTCTGTCTTTAGTTTGGTATAACCCAGCGCGGCTGTTTGCTCCAGTTGCTGTGAGGAGATAAGCATGAATTGAGAGCGGTCTGCGCCGACCGCTCCGCCCTTGGTGGTGGTCGCGCATCCGTTTAGCGTGATTAATGCAATGCCGGTGAATATAGCTGTAAGAAGTCTCAAAGTGAACATGATTTCCTCATAAGGAGATTTTGCCATTCGAATGACATGCTTATTCCAGGCGACGTCTTGTCGCAAATATTATTGCTTCAAGCCAGATCTCGTAACGGTTAAATTACTTCCGTTTTCTCCAAGATCACGTCTTCCAGCGGTACATTCTGGTGTCCGCCTCGATCCCCCGTTTTCACTTTCTTGATCTGGTCTACTACATCCATACCTTCCACGACCTTGCCAAACACGCAATAGCCGAAACCCTGGGAAGTGGGGGCGGTGTAATTGAGAAATTTATTGTCGGCGACATTAATGAAAAACTGTGCGGAGGCGGAATGTACATCGGATGTACGCGCCATGGCCACAGTATATTTTTCATTCTTTAGGCCGTTGGCGGCCTCATTCTGGATCGGGGCGCGAGCGTTTTTCTGCTTCATACCCGCTTCAAATCCACCTCCCTGGATCATGAAACCGTCAATCACACGATGAAACACCGTATTGTCGTAATAGCCACTGCTCGCATAGTCAATAAAATTCTTAACGGTTAACGGGGCCTTTTCGTCGTCGAGTTCGAGAGCGATGTCACCGAAGTTGGTATGCAATTTGATCATGTTTCTCCTTGTTTTACGGTTATTTTGCCGATGCTTATCTTACCAATATACTGGCAGCAGACGCTGGTTCCGTTGTGATGAGTTTGATGTCTTCAATAACTACGGCCACGTTAGGCACATCGGCTGCAAACGGTCCCGCGGGACCGGTAGGGGCCCCAGCAATCCTGTTGACGACTTCCATTCCCTTTAGGACCTTTCCAAATACGGTGTAGCCGTAGCCTTGTGCGGTGCGTGCAGTATGATTGAGAAAAGGATTATCGGCGACGTTGATAAAAAATTGTGCCGAAGCCGAATGTGGGTCCGAGGTACGAGCCATGGCAACGGTCCCGATCTCATTCCTGAGGCCATTCGCCGCCTCGTTCTCAATAGGCTGTCTTGTCGGCTTCTGTTTGAGCGTCTTGTCGAATCCTCCACCCTGAATCATGAACCCCGGAATGACGCGATGAAACGATGTGCCTGTATAGTGGCCGTCCTTCACGTAGCTTAAAAAATTCTGCACTGTTTTCGGTGCCTTATCCGGATAGAGTTCCACCATTATATTACCGAAATTGGTCTTTATTTCAACCTGCGGATTGGCCGCAGAAGCGGCAGCACTGAAAAGAAGCGAGAGAACAGCGAGAAGCTTGATAATATGCATGGGAGTTTCCTGTAAACGGGAAAGAAGAAAATTGATAAGTCCGGCAGCCTGCCGGCCTCAAAGAAAACCGGCTGCAAAAGCGGCGAAATTTGTGCTCGTACAGTTACTTTTTCGCTTCGGTTCTTCAAGTCGGATAGCTGGTAGCGATCACGCGGCGCTTTCGTAGATGATTTTCCATGGGCCTTTTTTGTTCTCCTTCATCCAGTACTGGCGTTTTTTCATTTTGTTGGAAAGGTTGTTGCTGGAATATTCCTGGTCGAAATTGACTACCACCAGATCGTCTCTGCCGGGGTAAAGAAACATGCCAACATTGCTGATGCCCACTTTGATCCAGCTTTTTGCTGCTTTTACCTGGCGCTTGCGTTTTGTCCATTCAGCCAGGTTCTGATTGCCACTAGAGAAATCGCGTCCGTAGTGCCCAATATAAGCATCGGTGTTTCCGCTTTCCCAATCGTTCCGCCAGCGTTCCAGGTGCTGTGCCAGTTTATTTCGCAGGACGGTTATGTCAGAGGATTTTACCCATTCCATCTCGTCGCTGATAATGACGGGTGTGATGCCGACTTGTAGTGTCGCGCCCACCGCATCCAGATCCTGATTGGCCAGCACCACGCAACCGTCGCTGGCACGAGGCGGTCGGCTGTAAGTATTTGACGGCGTCCCATGCAGCCAGATGCCAAATCCATTGCGCCCATGCCGCTTATCCCACTCGTTGGGGTAGTTGATGGGAAATGCACCGCTACCGTAAAAGTCGGTGAGTTTTTCACGCGGCAGGTTGGCCGTGACAAAATAGACTCCAACCGGAGTTTTCTTATCACCCTCCTTCAGTTTCTGCGATCCGTTCTTGCCACTGCTGATGTAATAATCAGCGAGGTAACGGGCTTCGCCATCGACATTCTGATACATATACAGGCGGGATTTTTGAGTATCGGCAATGACTGCATATTTTTGCTCTGGCTGCATTCGCAGCAGATATTTGGGTGTCATGTTACGCGGAACCGATTCCCGGTGATGCCGCATTCTTGCCTGTGCTTCTTCGCGCAGATCGGCAACATGCTGTTGCGCAATCCCGGCAGTATCCCCCATGTCGCTAAGAGGACGAGCGCGAGCCAGCAACAAATCTCCTTTAATCAGATGCGCAAGGCGAAAGTTGGGATTGGTCTTGAGCAGCTGTTCGATTCCGTTTAAAGCGGAATCCATGCGGCTGTCCGCAATTTCATGCAGGGTTTTGACAAGTATTGACTCCGGCCCGGCTACGGATAGTTCCGACAAAATCGATTTATCATTTGCCTGGGCTCCGGTGGCTAAGAGCCACAATGCCGCCATCGCGGCGGCATTGATCGTAGTTGTAGTTGTAATTGTAATTAAAAAAATCCGCTTTAAAGAAGCGAGATCAACAGGCGATTTCATCGTCCTACCTGCTCCTGTTGTATCAACCATTTTTCCCCTCTTCTAACCATTTCCAGGGTTTTTGTAGTTGTACTCTTAATCGCATCGGAATGATACGATTGCCTGAAACTTACTCTGGCATGCGTGGCGTCGGTAAAGCTAACCTTGGGGCTGGCGATTTCGACTTCGATGGACTTTGCCTTGCCGATGCGCTCTCGGCGGCTTTTCTCCCATGCCGAGCGTGGCATGCCGCGAGGGGTATGGAAATCGTTCGCATAAAATGCGAGGTACGTGGCGACATCTTTATCCGACCAGGCCTTCGCCCAGGCATTCACGGTCTTTATAACCTCATTCGATTCGCCCGGCACCGCGGGTTTTTCCGGTACTGATTTTTCAGCGGTAAGCGTTTTCTCCGATACGGATCTTTCAGAGGCTTTCGGCGAGGTTTTTTCCGGGGTTTGTTCGCGGGTTTTCTCGGCACTTTTCTCCGGGATTGGGGCCGGTATACTGCTTGTTGACTGAGCGGAGGCGGCTTGAATTGCTGTGGATCTGCCCGTGAATAAGTCCTTGATCATGGCCAGCTTGGTCTGAGCGGCCGCGTTACCCTTATCCAACTGTAAAGCCTTGCCATATGCCTGGCTCGCCATCTTCGCGTAAATGTCGCCCAGATTCACATGCGCCGTGGAGTAGCTGGGATGCGTGCGTATCGCCGTTTCAAGCGCACCCTTGGCCTTGTCATATTGCCCCTGGCTGGCGTACAGCACCGCGAGATTGTTGTATGGTTCCGGCAATTCCGGATAATCTTCCGATAACGAGGAAAATACCTTGGTGGCGTCAGCAATCTTATTCTGCTCGGTAAGGATCAGCCCTTTTTGAAAGCGCATTTGTGCGTCCTTGGGCTTGGTGGCAAGATAAGCCTCTGCTTGTTCCAGCGCTTTAACCAGGTTTCCCTGCTTATAGAGTTTGGCGACCTCCTCGTTTTCATCGGCTGATGCCGCAAAACTCGCCAGAAGCAAAGTGGCGGCACATATTGCTGTGGACGCGTTTATCCGGTGAAAATTTGGTGTTTTCATTATGCTATACTGCTCCGGTTTTTGTTAGGGTAATCCTAGTATATTCAAGATT
Organism: Pseudomonadota bacterium; assembly: GCA_030856655.1. Taxonomy (GTDB): domain Bacteria; phylum Pseudomonadota; class Gammaproteobacteria; order Burkholderiales; family Nitrosomonadaceae; genus Nitrosospira. The sequence continues at coordinate 17,075 of JALYOY010000083.1, forward strand.
CTACCAAGAAGCATATCCCTTTCACAATCTCGCTAGATGCTCAGAATACATAATTCACTCGCCAGGGAAAAACAGGATTTCGTTCCCTTGATACCCGGCAAGGCCAAAATATATGTCTGTGGCATGACAGTTTACGATTATTGCCATCTCGGCCATGCACGTATGATGGTGGTATTCGACATGGTGGTGCGATGGCTCCAAGCGAGTGGTTTGGAAGTTACTTACGTACGCAATATCACCGATGTTGACGACAAGATTATCCAGCGCGCGAAGGAAAACAACGAGCCCATCGAAGCGCTGACCGCTCGTTTTATCCAAGCCATGGAGGAAGATGCAGCCGCGCTCGGCGTGGCGCCGCCTTCATGCGAGCCACGAGCCACGCGACATGTGGAAAAAATGGTGGCCATGATCCTAACCTTGGTCGATAAAGCTCTTGCCTACACGGCAGCCAATGGCGACGTGTACTATGCCGTGCACAAATTTCCCGATTATGGAAAGCTTTCCGGAAAGTCGCGCGATGACCTGCGCGCAGGGGAACGCGTGATAATCGATCCGCACAAGAAAGATCCGCTGGACTTCGTATTATGGAAAGCAGCCAAACCCGGTGAACCGCAATGGGATTCACCCTGGGGGAGGGGACGCCCGGGTTGGCATATCGAATGCTCGGCAATGAGCGAGTATTATCTGGGTGAACATTTTGATATACACGGTGGCGGACAGGACCTGCAGTTTCCCCACCACGAAAACGAGATTGCGCAAAGCGAGGGCGCGCATGAGCATACTTTCGTCAACTACTGGATGCACAACGGTTTTGTGCGTGTCAATGATGAAAAGATGTCCAAGTCCATGGGCAATTTTTTTACGGTGCGCGAAATACTCAACCGCTACCAGCCGGAAGTGGTGAGATTCTTTATCCTGCGTGCGCATTACCGCAGCCCGCTGCACTATTCCGACCAGCATCTAGACGACGCCAAACGCGCGCTCGACCGCCTTTACACCGCGCTGAAAGGAAGTGATACAGGTGAGGCTGCAGGGCCTATGGATTGGAGCGAGCCGCATGCGCGGCGTTTCAGGGACGCGATGAACGACGACTTCAATACTCCCAATGCTATTGCGGTGTTGTTTGATCTCGCTAACGAAGCCAACAGAACTGGATTGCCAAAGGCTATGGTATTGATGAAAGCGCTGGGTGCCATGCTGGGCTTGCTGCAACAGGACTCACAGCAATATTTTCAGAATGCCGCGACTGCGGAGGGTTCCAGTTTCACGCCGGAACGTATTGAGCAAATGATTCAACAGCGTCTCACTGCCCGGATAGAAAGAAATTATAACGAAGCCGATCGCATCCGTAAGGAATTGCTGGAGGCCAGCGTTATTCTCGAAGATGATCCGCGAGGCACCACCTGGCGGCGGGGATAAGCTTTATCACACTGCGCATGTTTTTGGCGATTGAGGAGAGCGAATAATCGGAGAATCCCATTGCATGGCGTGTAATGGTTTAGCGCTCGCAATTTGGCGAAATAACGCCTTGACTGAGGGTTTCTGTTCCAAAAAAAGGAGAGCTGGGAATGGAACTGCGGGTAGAAAGGACAGGTTTTTCTGAGGGTAGTACAATTGGCAAGCTATACGTGAATGATCAGTTTGAATGCTACACCTTGGAAGATAAAGTCAGGCCGGTCAAGATCAAGGGGAAGACAGCCATTCCCGCGGGGCGCTATGAAGTCGTTATCAATCACTCGCAGCGATTTAATCGCCTGCTTCCGCTTTTTTTGAATGTCCCTAACTTTGAAGGGGTTCGGATACACGCCGGCAATACAGCCGCGGATACGGAGGGCTGTATTCTGGTGGGCGAAACGAAAGATGTAGGATTCATAGGCCAAAGTAAACCGGCTTTTGAACGGCTTTTCAATAAATTGAAGGCCGCGTCCGAGACCGAAAAGATATTCATGGAGATAGGATAGTATCGCTTGGCGATGCTGAGCCTCTTGAAAATACTGCTCTCCGGTTTCGCCGTTACATTGCTCTTCGTGCCCCTCGTGTTGTTCGTGCACTTGGACGCGCTTGCCCAAACGGAAGCGATTCCGTTCATGCACGAGAAAACATATCTATTGCCGTCTGGCAAGAGGGTTGCGGTCAAGTTTCGGGAGCGCCCATGCGGGAGCGGCGGGAACGGTGAGTGCAGCGAAGCCGACGCGGGTATGTGGGGCATGGA
>JALYOY010000119.1 GCA_030856655.1 Pseudomonadota bacterium
GCTTCGTCCTCTCCCAGCGACATGAGAAGGATCGCGCTTTTGGTGATCCCCTGTTCATTCACGTCCGGCCACCCACTGCTTGACCACGCTCGCCACCATCTTCGGGTCGTCTCTTGCCAGTTGGCGGGTCAGCGCCAGCTTTTGATCCTGCTGGGTAAGCTGCGCCGCTTGTTGCAGCGAAGGCGATTGCGAAGATTGATTCTCGTCAACTTCTGCCAGCACCGGGGACAACTGGGCAGGCGGCTCATTCATGCGCTTCAGCATCGGGCGCAACACACCTAGCACCAGATACAGAATCAGCGCGCCGATCAGCAGAGTCTTTGCACTTTGCTTGCCAAGCTCAATCATTTCCGGTTGTTGATACAGAGGCAGCTCCGGCACAGCTTCCCTCTCCGTAATTGTAAATGGGCTGTTGACCACGTTCAATGAATCACCGCGCTCCTTATTGAAGCCCATGGCCTCTTTTACCAGGTCCGCGATTTGAGCCTTCTCCGCTTCGGCCAGCGGTTGCATGCCGACAACCCCATTCGGGTCTGTCACCTTGCGATGATTGACCACTACTGCAACCGAAAGCCGCCTGATGCCTCCAACCGGTTTGCGTACATGCTGGATGGTTTTATCCACCTCGTAATTGGTGGTGGCGTCCTTGCGCGTATTGAGGGGCGGCTTTGGGGAGCTGTCTTGCGCGGCGGGTTTCGTGCCAACCGGGGCGGGTGCTCCCGGTATTCCCGGCGTCGGTAGCTGATTGGGAGCCGTAGCCGGTGCGGTCGTGATCGGTGCGGTCGCGGGCAGCGGAGGCTGATTGGAAAGCGCGCCCGGCACGCCGCCCTCGGTATGACCGGCGACGGTGCTCGATTCAGAGGTCTGCTGGCTGCGCATGGCGGAATTGTCAGGATCCCGATTCGGCTTGTAGATCTCGTCCATCTGTTCCGAGTGAGCGAAGTCCACGTCGGCGGCTACCTGGGCACGCACATTCTCCTGTCCGACGATAGGGATTAGGATTGCCTCAATACGTTTTACATAACTCTGTTCCAGCGTCTGCAAATACTTCAACTGGTTGGGGTCCAGGCCGGCACTGAGATTTGACTCTTCGGTTTTGCTTAAAAGGCTGCCGTTCTGATCCACTACCGTGACATTTTTGACGGGCAGATTGGGGACACTGCTGGACACCAGATGTACGATCCCGTTTACCTGCTGCGAGTCGAGTGCGCGGCCCGGGTGAAGATTGACCAGCACGGAGGCACTAGGCTTTTGTTGTTCGCGCATGAATACCGATTGTTTGGCCATGGCCAGATGGACCCGGGCGCCGTTGACCGCCGCCAGCGCCTGGATCGAGCGGGCGAGTTCACCTTCCAGCGCGCGCTGGAAGTTGACTTGCTCCAGAAATTGGCTGGTGCCGAACTTCTGGTTCTCCATCAGTTCGAAGCCTACCAGGCCGCCCTTCGGCAGCCCTTGTGAAGCGAGCTTGAGACGGGCATCGTGCACCTCGCCGGCAGGCACAAGAATCGCCCCTCCCCCATCGGCAAATTTGTACGGCACGTTCATTTGTTGCAGAGATGCAATGATCGCCCCGCCATCACGGTCCGACACATTGCTGAACAGCACCTTATAATCCGGAGCCTGGCTCCACATCCACCCGCCAAGCAGCAAGGCAATGATGGCAGAAGCTGCCAGCATCAGACCCATCTTTTGCTGGCTGGAAATCCGGCTAAGGAGACTCTGAGCATTGATTAAACTCTGCGAGCTGCTTACGGCAATCGCTTCCGAGCCTACCGCCATGGTTCTCTCCCTAATGATTCAGTACTTATAGAACGTATTTCTTGCTGATTTGTCATTCGGGTATCACTTGCGTTTTATGCGAATGACAGCATTATCAATACTCGGGCCAGATTCAAAGCAACGAACAGAAGCAAATTTTCCGCTCATTTCGGGACACAGCTTGCGCTAGGCAGTGTTATCTTGCGCATATCGCGGAGGGCATACAGCGGAGGCAGTATGGATGTATCGAAAATAGATGGAATGCTCGCACAGCTGAGGGCGGGAGCAGCGATTGCCGCTGGAAAAACCGCGCCGATTGCCGTATCACCGAAGGCGCGAGAGGCTGATGGGAGTGAAGGCGTCGATTTCACCACCGTGCTCAAGAACTCGTTGAGCCAGGTCAACAATTCCCAACAGCACGCCGCCAAGCTTATGCAGGATTTCGAAATGAGCGCGCCGGGTGCAAACCTGACCGAGGCCATGATCTCGATGCAGAAAGCGACCATCTCGCTCCAATATACGCTGCAAGTCCGCAACAAAATTGTAATGGCATATCAAGACATCATGAATATGCCCGTGTAGGGCCCATGCCAGCGAAAGATAGCTTGTAATCTCATAGCTCGGAAGTGATGGGGTGTAGCGCATCTTCGGCTGTCCACCTGGCATTAAACTTTCCTTCGCTTGCCTCGTCTTCAGGCTATGTCGTTATCATTCGTGCCGCCATTTTTGTCCATTCTCCAATTTTTACCGGTAGAACACCGAATTGAGTAAGGCGCGCAGGCATGATCTGCTGCTTTGGTTGACCTGGATCTGGCGCCTGATACTGGAGCGGGAGGGCGGCATTCGCTTCCAGTCTATAAAGCCAGGCGAGTACCTCTGCTACCGCCCGGTAAAGTTGCGGCGGAATATGTTGATCCAGATCCACCTGCATCAACAGGGAAACAAGCTCGGCCGATTTGTGCACGTAAATGCCATGGGCTCGCGCCTCATGAATGATGGTTTCGGCGATCAAGCCGCGTCCTTTGGCGACAACCTGGGGCGCCGATTGACCGGCGCGATAGGCGAGCGCGACGGCGACTTCTTGCGAATCAGGTTTTTTCATCAATCTCCACTCCCATGCCCAGCAGTTTGATACCGGCGGACTCCAAACCGTTCGCCAGCGGTATAGCGCCAGTTCGCAAGATGCCCGCCGTCATCGGCTCCGCTGCAGTGAAACGAATTTCCACGCTGCCTGCCCCTTCCGCGTCGAGCCGAAGGCTGGCACCAACTTGCCCCAGGTTCGGCAGCGTCAGACATAAGCCGGTCCGCCACCGGGTGGATGGCTGCCTGGCCGCCCCCTGCTCCGCTTCCTGTTCTTGTGTCAATTGCGGTTTTTCTTCAGCGACTTCCCATGCAATCGTCTGCCCGGGCCATGCCATGCCCTGCCACGCGAAATGACGTGTCTCAAAGACTTCCAGTTGTTGCCGCACCATAGCCAGGATCTCAGGATGAGCCGGGTGTGACGCATCGGCGACGGTATCGTTTGCCGAAACCGTTGTGGTCGGCTCGGCGTTCGGAACGGCGAACCCGGCCGAAGTCTCAAGCGGAAGCCGGAACAAGCGCGCCTGTGGCTCCAGCAGCAATTCCGTCAACGGTCTGGCGCCGGCGATCCACTGCGCCTGATGGGCTTCGTAGAACAGGCCGCTCCGCCTAAATGCGCTGGCCAGACTCTGGGCCAATTCGGCGCTATCGGTTGGCGGCGAGGCGAGCAAAGGGAAATGGAAGCAGGCCGCGCCCGGTAACGCTGTGGGACCACCTGAAATGATCGGGCCACGTAGCAGATTGTCGATGAAGCGGCCGGTCTCGCTTAAAAGCGGCGAAATTCCAGCCGATAGCACGTTGCTCACAAGTGCGAACGTGGGTCGGGGTTTCTGGGAAACAAAAACCAGATTTAACACGTCGCCCGGCTGAACATTCGCAGGCAACTTCATGTGTAACGTCTGCCTATTCTCCGTTTGCGGCATGTGCAGTGACACCACAAATTCGTCAGCGGCCAGATTGGCTTGCACCGTTGCTCGCAGGCGCTGCCCTGGTTCCAGTCCCACCAGGAACTGGGGATCGCCGGGTCGGCGGTGGGTCAGCGCCAGGCTCGGGTAGATACGGGCTAATGCATTTAGCGCATTAAGTGCAAACATATCGAGTTTCTCACCTTCCCAGTTCCCGCGGCGCCTCAACAGCTTATGTTGCTATCGGAAGAAACAGCACGAGCTGGTAATATGTGTATTTATTTGCTGCGCGATGCGTTAGGAGGTGGTGCCGCCGCCGGCCGAACCATACGCCTCGCGTAAGCGGCGCTCTATCGCTGCATTGCCGAGCAAAGTTTGCACGCGCTCCATCCAAGGCTCGGTATGGCGGCGTATCTCTGCATCATCGGCTAGAATCTTGTGGATCAGTTCAACTTTCTGCGGCAGCACATCGCCTGCAAGCCGGTCTGGAAGCCGGTCTGGAAGCCGCACAGATTGCACCGCGCCGAACTGTGCCACCAAAGTGGCGCAATGCCGTTCCAATGCCGTAAGCTTGTCCCACTCGCCGGCACGGGCGGCTCCGGCCATTTCGCCGGTGACACTGGAAATGGAACGATATGCGGCGAGAATTTCTGTATTATTCATTGACTCATGCTCTTCCGTAGTGGAAGGTCGCTGGTGAGGCCGGCAGAACTGGCCGGGTCGAGAGGGTGGCACGCCCATCGCCCGCCGGAATGGAAGACCCGATCGCTTCCCATGCTTCGCTCAGCTCGCCGAGCAGTCGCGCCACTTCTTCGATATACTCGGGCTTGTTATGCAGATTAGCCTGCAGCAGGCGTCGGCTCATGTAATCGTAAAGGGCATTCAGCTTCTGTGCCAAGTCACCGCCGGCCTTGACATCGAGGCTGGCCTGAAGGCCGGAACTGATGATCGCAATAGTCTTGGAAATAGCTTCCCCCTTGGCGGTGATCTCGCCATTTTTCATATGGGAGAGAGCAGATGACAACGCGATGCGGGCACCCTCGAATAGCATCAGAATGAGCCTGTGCGGATTGGCCGCGACGACCCCTGTTTCCAAGCCAATCCGGGCGTAGGCGCTGGCGCCACTGACGCCGTTGGCGCCGTAGCGGGATGCGGTGTACATATCAAGTTCTCCTCTCAATTAATCGTTTTTCTGCAGACTGGCCAGCTGCTGCTCGAAAAACTGGCTAGTCTGGTTCAAACTGCTGAGCATGGTGTCCAGCGCGGTGAACTGGGCTCGATAACGCGCCTCTGTTGACTCCAGGCGCCGGTTCATATCCTCCTGCCGGCGGTCGATATCCTTCATGCTGGCAGCGAGGCCGTCGGTCCGGCTGGCGATGATTCCGTCATTTGTCAGCAAGTCTCCCACTAGCTTGTCCAACCGGTCGGCGTAACCGCGTGAAAAGCCGACTGTGCCGCGAGCGCCCAGCGTTCCCCCGTTTATGGTCAGGCGCAAGCCTTCTGAAGCGCCTCCGGCTGGAGCCGTGAGGACATTACCTGTTCCCACGGCGGTGGCGCCGTTGATAGTGCCCGTTACGTCCGCTCCGGCTGTCGATGTGGGGCTCGCACCCATCAGGCTGGTGGCACCATTTCCGCCGGTGATAGCGATGCTGGAGGTAGAACCGTAGCGCGCCGAGATGATACTGAGTACGCCTGCAGATTGTGAAACTACAACCGAGTTACCCACGTCCGTCAGACTGGCGGCACCGTTCAGCTTGCTTTGTACCTCGGCCACCAGCGTATCCGCCGATGCGTAAGTTCCCGCGGCAAGGGTAACGCTGGCCGTTACGCCGTCCACACGGATGTCCAATTGATCATTGACCCCGGCGATAATGGCCAGTCCTGCCGCCTGATTGCCGGTAAGGCTACCTTGGCTCGCGAGCTGAGTGACCGTGATCGCATAGTTTCCAGCCGCCGTCCAGTCGGTAGCACCGGTATATGCGATCAAGCTGTCCGTCGGCTTGCCGCGTACAGCGAACAAACCGGCCATGCTGTCGAAATTATTATCGAGTGCCGTCTGCAGTTTGACGGAATCCAGCGCCAGACTCCCATCTTTCTGAAAGGCGACGCCGATCTGCGACAAGGAAGTAATGCTGCCCGCACCGCCCGGAATGCCGCCCACCGAAGCGGATAACGTAGCGCGGATCCAGGTTTGAATCGACA
>JALYOY010000123.1 GCA_030856655.1 Pseudomonadota bacterium
GATCAAGCTACTCCCCGACCTGCTTATCAGCCAAATCTCTGCTGGAGAGGTGATAGGACGCCCGGCGTCGGCCCTCAAGGAAATGCTGGAGAATAGCGTGGATGCGAAAGCAACTGAAATAACGGTACAGATTTTTCAAGGGGGAACCAGGCTGATCCGTGTAGCGGATAATGGAATTGGTATTGCCGGGGATGATCTTCCCCTTGCGCTTGCCCGCCATGCGACCAGCAAGATCAACACACTTGAAGATTTACAGAAGGTGGCAAGCCTGGGTTTCCGTGGTGAAGCGTTGGCAAGTATCGCAGCCGTTTCCCGCATGATGCTGGCAAGCCGTAGAGCGGGAGAAAAACACGCATGGCGGATACAAGCGAAAGGCGGTTATCTATCACAGCCTGAACCCGTAGCGCTTGTTTCCGGCACTGCGGTGGAAATGCATGACCTCTACTTCAACACCCCCGCGCGGCGTAAATTCCTGAAAACCGAGGCCACTGAGTTTGCCCATTGCGAAGAAGCGTTCAAGCGCGTTGCGTTGTCGCGCGCCGACATTGGCTTCACACTGCAACATAACGGAACCGTACGCAGACATTTGCGTTCGGGCGATGCAAGGCTTCGCATGACGGCGATACTAGGCGATGAATTTAGCCAAACTTCGGTGTTCGTCGACGAACACGCAGCTGATTTGCGGCTTTGGGGCGCTGCGGCGTCATCCCTCTATTCGCGATCTTCCCGCGATGCCCAGTATTTTTTTGTCAATGGCCGCTTCGTGCGCGATAAACTGATTACCCATGCGCTACGCGAAGCTTATCGCGATGTGCTCCATCTGGATCGACATCCGGCTTTTGCGCTGTTCCTGGAAATGAATGCAGACAGCTTGGACGTAAATGTGCATCCGACGAAAACCGAGGTGAAATTCCGCGATTCCCGTGCTCTACATCAATTTATTTTTCATACGATCAACAAAGCGCTGGCATCGCCACAGCTAACGTCCGTCGGCTCAGTGTCCCCAGCCAGAAACCTGCGGGCTGATGCGCCGTTTTCCACCTATTCGCGGCAAGAAGTCATGCCACTTGCGCCGACTGTAGGAGCAGCCCAATCACAAGCGTTTTATCAGACTTTGTTCGGCACTAATCCGAAGTCCCCGGATTCATCGATTACAGCAGCGGTCGTTGAGGAGAAACCGGAAACTCCTCCGCTAGGATTTGCGTTGGGGCAACTCCTCGGCATCTATATTCTATCGCAGAACGATCGAGGCTTGCTGATCGTGGATATGCATGCGGCGCATGAGCGGATTTTATATGAAAAACTCAAATCAGCACTGGATAATCACAGGCTTTCAATGCAGCCCTTGCTGATCCCTGCGACGTTCCAGGCGAACAGCCTGGACCTCGCCACAGTCGAGGGAAACAAAGCCGTCTTGCGCGAACTCGGGTTTGAAATCTCTGCATTCTCGCCAACCATGCTGGTGGTGCGGGCAGTGCCAGCCATGCTCAAGGATGCCGACGTGGTAAAACTGGCGCACGACGTATTAAATGAGATCCGCGAGTTTGGAGCTACTCAGGCATTGACCAGCAGGCGTAACGAACTTCTCTCAACCATGGCTTGCCATGGTGCGGTTCGAGCCAACCGCATGCTGACCGTTCCGGAAATGAATGCGCTGCTACGTGAAATGGAGGCGACGGAACGCTCCAGCCAGTGCAATCACGGCAGGCCGACGTGGTTCGAAATCAGTCTTTCCGATCTCGACAAAATGTTTATGCGAGGCAGATAAATCTGATGCCCGGGTCTGGATCAATCCCATATATTTCTCATCCGACGTATTAACAAAAACTTCCAATAGATACTGACTCGCCCTCACCAATTTTTGATGGCCTTTATAAAATGTCTTATACGCCGATCATGAGGCGATGGGAACTGAGTTGCTAGGCGGTCTTTCGCCCAGAAATTTTCTTCGCGACTACTGGCAGAAAAAGCCCTTGCTGGTGCGTGGAGCTCTGCCCGGCTTTCAGGGATTGTTGGCTCGCAGCGACCTTGTCGATCTCGCCTGCCGAAACGATACGCAATCACGCCTGATCACACAAAAGAATGGTAAATGGCAGCTCAGACATGGTCCCTTTACACAACACTTGTTTTCGCGCCTGCCAAAGAAAAGATGGACGCTGCTGGTACAGGACGTCAATCACTTCCTGCCCGCAGCCCGTGAATTGCTGCTTAAATTCAATTTTATCCCCCACTCAAGGCTCGACGATCTGATGGTCAGTTATGCACCTGACGAAGGTGGGGTGGGGCCACATTTTGATTCGTACGATGTTTTCTTACTGCAGGGGGTGGGGCGCAGGTATTGGCAGATATCAGCCCAGCGGGATAAGAAATTAGTGGTGGATGCACCGATAAAAATCCTGCATGATTTCCGCCCGGAACAGGAATGGATACTAGAACCCGGCGATATGCTGTATCTACCCCCGGGCTATGCCCATAATGGCATAGCAAAAGACAATTGCATGACCTATTCCATTGGGTTCCGTGCGCCGAGCTATCAAGAACTTGCTAACCAGTTTCTCATTTACCTGCAGGACCATGCTGTGATCGAAGGCATGTATCGTGACCCTGATATTAGCTTGCAATCCCATCCTGGACGCATTAGCCCAGCCATGGTGCGTCAAACAGGCGCAGCACTCGATAAAATCAAGTGGGGCCGTGCTGATATAGAACGCTTTATTGGTACCTATCTAACCGAGCCCAAGTCTCACGTGTTTTTTACGCCGCGCGCTCATCCCGTAACTCAGGAAGAATTTTCGTATGAGGTTAGAAAAAGCGGATGTCAGCTGGATCTGAAAAGTCGCATGCTATGCAGAGGAAAAACTGTTTTCCTAAATGGCGACGCCTACACGGTCGGTACTGCAACTCGCTTGGTATTGGAAGAACTCGCCGATCGTCATGTATTGCTAACAGCAGAAGATCTTGATAGCGATGCCCTCGCCGTGCTTTACCAATGGTATCTCTACGGCTATATTGAAATAGTAATAGTAAGTGAAACAGTAAGCTGACAGATTTATCGGCCTGCGAGCATAATTATCAAGCAATCTGGAAAAAAGGAACTACAATATAATTGAAATGAGGCTCTTCGGACTTTTAGGTTTTAAAGACGCCTCCAGAAGGATCATGGGCACTACCGAAGTTAAGCTCATTACATTCTGCGGGGTAAAATGTTTAACCACCGTTTCGGCGAATTACCGGAAGTCTTGTCATTTGCCCACTATCACTTATGGCTTTGGGATGGACCATAAACGACTGGACAACATTTCTGAATTCTGCTATTAAGATAGTGGTCTTCTCAGATTTGAATGGCCGAAACGCTTTAATTTACCCGTGATTTGTTATAAACCTATAAAGGAGATTAAAAAAATGAAGTACTCGCTCCTCGCCGCCGCCCTAGTACTAATATTAACCGGATGTGATCAAATGAGACAGAAAGAGCCCGGAGAAGGGAAGCCGGGACAATATCCTCCCAGCCTCTGGGAAAAACGTGAAGGACAAGTCAGTGATGCGGATATTGAAGCGGCCCAGAAGGCTGAAGCTGAGGCTCAAGCAAAGAAAGACCAGCCCAAGATGAATGAGCCGCCGAAAGATGCGCCCAAGTATTAATAAGAATAGACTAATGATAAAAAAAGCCGTCCTTCGGGACGGCGTTTTTTTGATTATTTTTAAGAGCGGCGATATGTCCATCCTCGTTTCACATTGAACGACGTAGGTATATTTTGTTATACTATAATTTTTCGGAATAATGATAGGTAAATGGATAATGAAATACTCATTTCTCGCTGCTGCCTTGGTGACACTGACACTGACTGCTTGTGATGGTAAAAAACATCCCATGGATAAGCCGCCCCCCTCTGCTTCGGTTGAGCGTGAATCAGCTCCTAATTTTGATGAACTTGACTCACCCTCGCCTGCTGATGCGACCGCTGGTCCTAAAGGTGCTCCAAAAGATGCTGCCAACGCCAAAAAAGAAGAACCCAAAAAATAACAGCAAAAAACTGCTCCTTCGGAATACGCCTCCATTGCTCAAATTAACGCTGTAATTAGCAGTTGTCTCAAAGTTGTCTCAAATTCGATTAATCCGGCATTTTTGTTATATAATATGACCTGCCACATCCTATTTATATTTTATTAAGGAAGCCAACTAATGAAACTTTCACTTCTCGCCGCCGCTTTAGTGGCACTGACTTTGACAGCATGCGATAGACCAAAACAGGCATTGCCCGAAAATTCAAGCTCATATGGAACCAGACTTGAAGAGGGCACCACTCTGGATCAAGAACGTGGCGATAAATATAAACCTCCGGTTACGGATGACAAATCTGCAGCCGCTTCAGACGAGGATGAGTATTCCGGCCAAGCCGTTCTCCCGGGGCACGCTCTTGACGGCAATGGCAACCCCATAAGGCCAGGTCAAAGCACTATCCCTGCCGGCCACTAAAAAATAGTGATGCAACAAGAAGCCGTCCTTAAGGACGGCTTTTTATTATTCATAAATAGCTCACTTCCATCTGCATCGACACTTTTCCTTGGATAACTTTATCCGGCAAGTTCCCATTTGTCATCAAGTTTCCGGCTTGAAGGATGGGATGGTTAGTTATATACTGTGATCCGTTGCCAACTATTTTTAAAGGTATTAAATAATGAGACTCACGCTCCTGGCTGCTGCTATCTTGGCGGCGTTAACAATGACTGCATGCGGTAAGCCGAATCAAGCGCTTCCCGAACAGGAAAAGAAAAACTTCGAAAAAATTACTTCTAAACCGGCACCGGCTGACGATGCCGCGCCTGGCACCACCAATCCTTCATCTAACGTTGATGACGCCCAGGATAAGAAATAACCTGATCATAGAATAAAAAAGCCGTCCTCCGGGGCGGCTTTTTTTGTAATTTCCTTTAAATCAAGCTAATTGGCGCCAGCCGAAGCCATCGCTCTGGCTGGCTACACCGATCCAGTCTATTTCGCAGTTTAATGCACTACTCAGCATGGTTTGCGCCAGCAGCGGGGTATTATTTTTTTGACTCAAATGAGCAGCGATGACATGTTGCAGGTGGCTGCAATCGAGATTTGCCAAGAGCCTCGCAGAAGCAGTGTTTTCGAGATGCCCAAAACGACCGCCGACGCGTCGCTTGAGGCTTTGCGGATAATCCCCGTTCGCAAGCATTTGAGCATCATGATTACATTCCAACACCAGCCCATGGCAGTGGCTCAAGACCGCCTCAATATGGGGCGTGGAACATCCAGTATCGGTCAATACGCCTAAACGGAACGCGCCATCGCCGAACACAAATTGGGCCGGTTCCTCGGCATCATGCGGAACCGGATAGGGCTCTATCTCGATATCATCAATGGAAAAAGGCTGGTAGCTATCTAGGATGTTGATCATCGGCAATAACGCAAAGATCTTTTCCACCCTGCGCATGGTGCCGTGCGTCAACCACACCGGGATATTGAATTTGCGTGCAAACCGCGCCACACCGCCGATATGATCGTCATGCTCGTGAGTGACAACGATTCCGTTTATCATACCGGGATCAAGACCAAGTCGAGAAAGGCGAACAATAGTTTCTTTCAGAGTAAAGCCGCAGTCCAATAGCAAACGAGTGTTTGCTACCTCGACCACAAGGCCATTTCCCTGCGAACCGCTACCTAAACAGGCAAAGCGCATGAATTAATGAAAATGAAAAATGATGGGATGTCTACTTGGCATAAGGAAGCATCCTATCCATGTTCGCCTTAACAAATGGCCTCGCCCTTCCCGATTATCGTGGCATGCTTCCACTCTTGGCTAGTCATTGGGGGCAATTAATTAATGGAAGCTGCCGTGATTTTATCATTATCGCCGCCGCCTGCCTACCGTCCATGTTTTACGGTGATCGTGCGGACCGGGATAATATCAACGAATACGAATGAGCCTTGCCATTCGTTACAAAATAAAAGCTTGCGCCGGCTTGAGAAATTTGATGCCACCCAAAAGTAATTTTGTTATCTCAATTGCAGGAAGTGGCCGCGCAACGTAATAGCCCTGGATTTCGTCGCAGCCTCGCACGCGCAGGAAGTCGAACTGTTCGACAGTTTCCACACCCTCGGCCACCACTTTAACGTCGAGACTGTGCGCCATGCCGATAATTGCGGTTGTAATTGCAGCGTCTGCGGGATTTGTAGTGACGTCCATAATAAAAGAACGATCGATTTTCAAAACATCAATAGGAAATCGCTTCAGGTAGGCTAGACTCGAATAACCGGTCCCGAAGTCATCGATCGAAATCCGAATCCCCACCGCTTTCAGCCTCCTGAGAATGCCAATTGTTTTTTTTGCATGGGTCATTAATGAACTTTCGGTCAATTCCAATTCCAGCAAATCAAAGTCGATGCTGTTTTCTCTCAGAGCCCTTTCTGTCTGCAATTCAAACTCGAGCATTTCCGGATCGACACCGTTCTCTTGCGTGGCCCGCATAACATCCTTAGTGAGGGTGCTCTGCGAAAATTGCCTTCCAGATACATTGACCGATATGGGAATTTTTCCTATTTCTGAATTCCTCCACTCAGCGATCTGTCTACACGCACTATCGATAACCCATGCTCCCACCCGGTTTATCAATCCGGTTTGCTCCAGGACGGGTATGAATTCCAGAGGCGCGACGAACCCATGTCCCGGACGATTCCATCTTATCAGAGCCTCTACGCCCGTTATTCGTCCTCTGGAAAGTTCCATTTTCGGCTGGTAATGCAAAACAAATTCATTTCGGTCGAGCGCCCTTCGCAAAGCATTTTCCTGGTCCAGCCTTTTAATCGCCCGTGCATTCATTTCTGACGTAAAAAAGCGATACGTATCCCTACCTGCCTTTTTTGACCGATACATGGCTGTGTCGCCGTTTTTTACCAGTGTATCGGCATCAAGCGAATCTGTGGGGTAAACACTGATTCCGATACTAACCGTCACGTTGATTTGATGGCCCTGCAAATCGAAGGGCCGGCGTAATGTTTCTCTGATTTTGCTTGCAACGATTCCAGCGTCCCCCGACCCGTCAGGAGTGATCAGAATGCACCCAAACTCATCGCCTCCCAAGCGCGCTATCATGTCCCTGATGCGCAAACACTCGAGTAAGCGTAGGCTGAACTGGCGCAGCAGCTCATCCCCGAGAGCATGTCCCAGGCTGTCATTAATGTTTTTAAAGTTATCAATATCCAAGAACAGAACCGAAATAATTCGATGGTTTATCTCGGCTTGTTTGATAATCTTCCGAAGGGACTCGTAAAATAGGGTCCGGTTAGGAAGACTGGTGAGTGCGTCATAATGCGCGAGTTGCAGCAATCGCCGTTCAGCTTCCTTGCGATGCGTGATGTCATCCATAATTCCCACAACGCGATATACACCCATCGAATCCTCGATCGGAAATGTACGAGAATGCACCCAACGCACGGTGTTATCCGGCAGCAGCAGTCGGTAATCATGGTCCAGCCCGCCATTCGGTAACTCACCTGCTTCATGGATTACCCGCTGCATGTCATCCGGATGAACCGCTTCGAAAAATTTCTCCAATTTATCGCCACGGCCCACAAATCGGCCGGTCATCTTCTCCCATACGGGGTTAATATAATGAAACGCTTTGTCGCGTACATTCCAGATCCAGAAGACCTGGGGAAGATTGCTTGCAAGCTGACTGAACAGTTCTTCTGTTTCGCATAGGGAAGCGTTCCATTCGCCAAGCCTGTTTTCCAGACCCGCCATCAGATCGGCGTTATTTTCCCTCTCATCCCCGGTCGGGTTGCCGACATGTAAAATGTTGGGAAAAGTGGTCATTCGACTTGTTCTGTCATGTTCTTGTTAAAACCAAGTTAATAAAAATATGCCCTGGCGCCACGATAGGCAATGAACGAGTCCTTTAGCGCAACCTTTGCCTATGCTTGAGCAAGCATGATCCGTGCCAAAGTTATAACGCACTGTATCTGGGCGTGTGGTTACTAATTTGAGGAAAGCAAGAGCATCCAATGTAAGATTTACCGATAAACAGATAAGTTCGCATATTGCACAACATAATAGAATTCTTGATACATTGGGGAATAACCGCGCTCTCGTTATGGCTTGCGGGCTTCATTTTTCATGGCATTTCGTTTGCCAGTAAAAAATCCTTGTTTGTATCGGCGCTACTATTGGGATTGGCTAATGCAGTCATTAGACCCATTGTTATTATTCTGACAATTCCATTGACGCTAATCACTTTCGGGCTTTTCCTGCTGGTTATTAATGCACTTATGATGCTTCTGGTATCGGCAGTTGTTCCAGGTTTCAAGATATCAGGGTTCTGGGCAGCATTTTTTGCAAGTATTTTTGTCACCATTCTCAGCTTGGTCGTCGGAATATTCATATTCCAGCCAGATGGTAATTCTTCGCTAGAAGTCCCTGCGCAAGGAGGATTGCTCGTCTGAGACGGCGTGCGCATGAAAGGACGCTAACCCGGCCCCATCTTCGCAATATCCAGCAGCACCGAAAATTTTCTGGCATCGGCATTTTGTTCGAACGGCAGCACTCCCAACAGCCGGCAACCCAGACGCTGCTCCAACGCGAGCACATTCTCATCGAACGCAATCATTTCCGGAACGATGCTATTCGCCACCCATCCCGCGAGCGGCAGGCCGGCTGCCCGCACTGCCTGAGCAGTCAGCAATGCATGGTTAAGACAGCCCAACTGCATTCCTACCACCAGTATTACTGGCAAACCCAAAGCCTGCGCCATATTGGCGCTGTCGTGGCACTCGTTGAGCGGCACGAGGAAACCGCCTACACCTTCGACGATCACTACGTCGGCAATTTTTTGCAATTCGAGACAAGCATTAAAAATGGTTGCCATGTCTATACTTACACCCGACTGGCTCGCCGCGATATGCGGCGCAATCGGCGACAGCAGCGCATAGGGATTTACCTGCTCACGCGGAGCGGAAATGGTGCCTGCCGCGACGAGCAACTCCACGTCTATCCATTTTCCGTTTTCGCAACCCGCCGCGACCGGCTTCATGCCGACGACTCTCTTGCCATGCGCGCCAAAAGCATGCAGCAAGGCACAGCTAACCAGGGTCTTGCCCACCCCCGTACTCGTACCGGTGATGAAATAACCTTCTGCCAAAGGCTGACTCTTCATGCAAGACCGATTTACCGTCTTGTTTCAGGTGTAAGGATTGCTTTTCGCGGCTGCAGCTTCCAGGCATGGCCGTAAACTACTTCAAAGGTTGCTGGTAGTTTTCCCTCTATTCGCAGCGTCTCATACTGGTCTATCGCTTTTTGCCATGCGCTTTTTCCCATTAAACCACGCCGCCTTCCCTGGGTGACATTGTGAGCACCAATGGCTTTAAGATCCCGCATCACATTGATTACATTGTCATAGGTCAGCGTGATATATTCCATATCCATCACGGGCGTGGCGAAACCGTTATGCACCAGTACGTCGCCGATGTCGTGCATGTCGATAAAGCGATTAACATGGCTGTAATCATCAATGCCACGGAACGCCTGGCGCAATTCCTTCAAGGTATCCGGGCCGAATGTGCTGAACATGAACAAACCATCGGTTTGAAGTACCCGATGCACCTCGGCAAATGTCTGTTTGATGTCATTACACCATTGCAGCGTAAGATTCGACCACACCAGAGCAGCACAGGAATCCTTAAATGGCAACTGCTCTATGTCGCCCCCCACATAACTGGTTTGATTCCAGGTCTGGTTCCCAAAAATCGTCAATAGTCGTCTCCACCACGAAGCCTTGGGACGTGCCTGAGCGTGCATTGCTGGCGTAATGTCGATCGCCAACACTCTGGCAGTGGAGTAACGCATGACCAGTTTACGCGTCCCATAGCCGGTACCGCTGCCGGCATCAAGAATGACATCAGGGGTGTGTTTAATGTAATCGAGGCGCGACAGCATGCGATCGCACACTTCGCGTTGCAGAACCGCCGCCTGGTCGTAGCTCACCGCTGCGCGCTCAAAAGCATTACGCACCTGGCGCTTGTCGATAGTATGGTCGTAATTCACTTATGAAATAGCCGAACTATACTCGCCGCAAATTGATCGGGATAAGATAAGAACGGCGCGTGACCGCAACGGGGAAACATTATCAGGTTTGAATTTTGCAATTGCTGGTTCATCCATCTCGCTGCGCCGGGGTCGGTAATGACATCGTTCTCACCATGCAGCAGTAGTGCCTGTTGAGTAACACTTCTTAACCTCTCGCGCAGATCGCTCATAAGTAGGATCTGCAATCCCGCTTGCAACGCAGTCGCATCCGGCGCGCCCCGCTGAAAAAAGTTTTTACGCAATCGTGCCAGCACTGAAGCGGTATCGCTGCTGCCGCCGCTCGCTGCCAGGGCAAGAAACCGGTTAATCGTCGCCTTATAATCCTGCTTCAAATTTTCCATGAATAGCTGCAATGTCGCGACATCCATCCCCCATTGCCAGCCTTCACGCTTGACAAAGCAGGGCGTGGTTGAAATCAAAACAAGCTTTTGGACACGCGCCGGTTCGCGCAATGCAAGTTCAATCGCTACCTGACCTCCCAGCGACCATCCACCAACAATACAACTAGCGGGCAAAGTATCCGCAACCATTTCGACCATACGTTCCAGCGTACCCGGCTGATAAGCGGGACTGGATCCATGCCCCGGCAGATCCACCAAATGCACGCGGAAATGTCGCGCCAGCCCGTCGCGCACACCCTGCCAAATGCCACTGTGCATGGCCCAGCCATGCAGCAGAACGAGATCAGGGCCGACGCCGGAGGCTTCAATATGAAGACGCATCGGTTTCAGGATATGAGATATCAAGAGGTGTTGTCCAGGTCTCTCAACACCGCCGCCAACCGCGCCACATCCTCCATATTGTGGGACGCGGATAACGATATCCGCAGCCGTGCCGAGCCCTGCGGAACTGTGGGTGGACGGATCGCGGGAATCAAAATGCCCCTTTCGCGCAACGCTTCGCTTAGCTGCAAGGCTTTATCATTCTCTCCTATGATCAAAGGCTGGATAGGGGTGACGGATGGCAGCAGCTTCCAGCGCAACGATTGCACTTCCTTGATAAGCTGTGCGGCAAGTTGTGCCAGTTTCTCGCGCCGCCATTCTTCCCATTCGATCAACTCCAGGCTTTTCAGCAGGACGTGAGACAGCAGCGGCGGGGTCGCGGTAGTATAGAGATAGCTACGCGCTTGCTGAATAAGGGTTTCGATAATCTCCGATTGTGCCGCAATAAAGGCGCCGAATACGCCCGCTGCCTTGCCGAGAGTTGCCATGTAAACGATGCGCGGCGAACTGATATTGAAATAAGACGCCGTTCCCCGTCCCTGCTGGCCAAGTACGCCAAACCCGTGCGCGTCGTCGAGCAGCAGCCACGCGTCGTATTTTTCGCACAGTGCCAGCAGGTCCGCAGCCGGCGCAACATTACCGTCCATGCTGAATACGGCATCGGTCATCACCAGTTTGCGTTTGGCCTGCGATACCGCGAGTTGCCGTTCGAGCGTAGCCAGATCGAGGTGCGGATACCGGCTAAACTTTGCCTGTGAGACCAGCGCGGCATCATTGAGCGACGCGTGATTGAGCCTGTCGGCGAATATCATATCCCCGCGGCCCACCAGCGCTGTGGCCACCCCGGCGTTAGCCATGTATCCGGTGGAAAATAATAATGCCCGGGGGAACCCGGTGAAGCACGCCAGCACCTCTTCCAGCGCATGGTGTGCTGAAAAATGCCCGCTGATGAGATGCGAGGCACCTGCCCCCACTCCATATTGTCTGGCGCCCTGGCAGACTGCCGCTATCAGTTGAGGATGATTGGCAAGGCCGAGATAATCGTTGCTGCAAAACGCGAGGTATTCACGTCCAGCCATCGACACATGCGTTTGCTGAGGACTCTCCAGAGTCAGACGGCGACGGTACAGCTTCTTGTTTTCCCGACTGCGTAGCTGTTCGCGGAGTTGTTCGATGAGATCATTGCGCATCCCGGTTAACCAGTTGATGGTTATAGCGTAGCGCGCTACATCGAACGGAGTCCCAGCTTGTCAAATAATGCCTTGTCTCGCTCAGTTTCCGGGTTGCCGGTGGTAAGCAATTTGTCGCCATAGAAAATCGAATTGGCCCCGGCGAGAAAACACAGAGCCTGCACTGCATCCGACATTTCCTGCCTTCCCGCAGACAGTCTTACCATCGCTTGAGGCATGGTAATGCGCGCCGCCGCAATCGTGCGCACGAACTCCAACGGATCGAGTGCCGCTGTGCCATACAACGGCGTACCCTCTACCTGAACCAGATGATTGATGGGTACGGATTCAGGATAGGGTTCAAGATTCGCCAGTTGCGTGATCAATCCAGCACGGGCATGGCGTGATTCGCCCATGCCCACGATACCACCACAACACACATGCATGCCCGCACCACGGACTTTCTCCAAAGTATCGAGACGATCCTGGTAATTGCGCGTCGTGATGATTTCTCCGTAAAATTCCGGCGCCGTATCAAGGTTATGGTTGTAATAATCAAGCCCGGCTTGTTTAAGCTGCTCCGCCTGCCCCGGCTTCAACATACCCAATGTGGCGCAGGTCTCAAGCCCCAGCGCCTTTACGGCGCTAACCAGTTCCGCCATTTTATCGATGTCTCGTTGTTTGGGCCCGCGCCAAGCCGCGCCCATACAAAAACGCGAGGCACCTTGTGCCTTGGCCGCCGCTGCTGTTGCGACGACCTCGTCGAGCGACAACATGTCCTGATTCTCGATATTCGTATGGTAACGCGCTGCCTGAGGGCAATAACCGCAGTCCTCGGGACAACCACCGGTCTTGACTGAAATTAAGGTGGATAATTGCACTGCGTTGGCATCATGATGTTGACGGTGAACCAATTGGGCACGATGAATTAAATCATTGAACGGCAGATCCAGCAACCCCTGGATCTGGGAAACGTTCCAATGCAATGAGCTGGTAACTGTCTTAGATATACCGTCTGGTCGTCTTTCCCTTAACTGCTTTCCAGTTACATCAGGGTTGGCAGTTATGTCGGAGATAAACTGGTTCATACCGCCTCTATATTGCTAATCATTTTAATTGAGCAAGGGGATCGACTAATCTGTCTGCGCTACAATGAGCCCGAAAGCTAATCGCGTCTTGAGAACTAATCGAATCATCAGGGTTTTCGCCATTGTTGTCAATTTTCTGCATGATATTTTTGAACAATAGATTAAAAATTGGGCAGGTATTATTCAACCGGTATTGCTTGCTCTGCGGTGCCGCCAGTGAGCACGATTTGTGCACACCCTGCCGGCACAGTCTGCCTCATCTACCTCTTCATTGCTGTGTTGTGTGCGCGCTACCCGTCGCGGAATCTCGCATTTGCGGCGCTTGCCTCGCGAACCCTCCAGCCTTTGATCGCACCGTGGCGGCGTTAAGTTACACTTTTCCGGTGGACGCCCTTGTTCACTCACTCAAATACCAGGCAAATCTTCCCATGGCCCTTGTATTGGCTGATTTGCTGATAGCAAGGATTGACGGCATGGCGTTACCGGATTTCGTTGTGCCAATGCCATTGCATCCCCGTAAACTGCGCGAAAGAGGTTTCAACCAGGCACTGGAGATCGCCCGAAACGGATCAAAGAAAACCGGCACTGCGCTATTGCCGAGTATTTGCCAGCGTATCAAGGACACCCCTTCCCAGATCGGGCTGCCTTGGAAAGAACGTGCGAAAAATATCCGAGACGCATTCATGTGCGAAATGGACCTTACGGGTAAGCACATTGGCATAATGGATGACGTGATGACCACAGGCGCAACCCTGAACGAGCTCGCAAAGGTATTACGCAAACGCGGCGCCACCCGCGTGAGCGGATGGGTGGTTGCCCGAACGCTACCCCGTGCACTGCCCCGCGGTTCGTAAAGCCGTAAAATTCTTTTACCCCTGAGATCAGAGATGTCCGGCCGCCTCCGCAATAAATCCGATCAAAATTTACCATATTATGCTCGACGTAATTCTATTCCAACCAGAAATCCCTCCCAACACCGGTAATATCATACGGCTATGCGCCAACACTGGTGCAAAGCTCCATCTCATCAAACCGCTGGGCTTCAGCCTCGAAGACAAGCAATTACTGCGCGCAGGACTGGATTATCATGAGTTTGCCAGCATGACGATCCATGAAAACTGGATGGGATGCGTCGAGCATCTGCAAGGGCACCGTCTTTTTGCCGTTTCCACCAAGGGAGAACAACGCTACGACTTGACAACTTATGCCAGCAAAGATGCATTTCTTTTCGGTTCGGAAAGCCGTGGGCTGCCCGCGGAACTTCTGAAGAGTTTCCCCGAGCGCAGCCGCATTCGCGTACCCATGGCGTCCGGAAGCCGCAGCCTTAATTTGTCCAACACCGTCGCGGTAGTTGTTTACGAAGCGTGGCGGCAAATGAAATTCGAGAAGGGAATATAAACGGGTGAAAATAGATTTTTTCTGATCCTTGTGTGCGCCGACTTGAGTTCAATAATTTTCTGTCTTCGGCTCACGGCTGAGTAGCGCTTCCACCGCCGTTCTCGCAGGCACACCAGCATATATTATATTGCATACAGCCTTCGTGATCGGCATCTCAACTTTTAATTCCTGACTTAACCGCAGCACTTCGCGTGCGGTAGGCACACCTTCCGCAGTATGTCCCAACTCCTGCAAAATATCGGGTAATGGTTGGCCTGCCGCAAGCCGCAGACCCACCCGCCGATTGCGTGATAGGTCACCGGTGCAGGTGAGTATCAGATCGCCTACGCCTGTTAAGCCCATAAAGGTTTCCATACAGCCGCCGAGCTTGAGGCCCAATCGCGTAATTTCCGCCAACCCTCGCGTAATCAGCGCTGCACGCGCGTTGTAACCAAAACCCATCCCGTCCGAAATACCAGCGGCAATCGATATGACGTTCTTGACGGCTGCGCCCGTTTCCACGCCTACGATATCTTTGCTTGAATAGACCCGCAGCCGGGTAGTATGCAATTGCGCCGCAACATC
>JALYOY010000124.1 GCA_030856655.1 Pseudomonadota bacterium
TTCCATATTCCAGATGATGACGGGCGAAAACAGCAGCAGGGCAAGTGCAGCGGCGAGATATGGCTGCGGACGGCGCAGCCAGCGGCGCGAGGCGGGATCCAGGATCACAAACAGCAGTGCCGCCGGACCAAGCAGACCCAGGGTATACTTGGATAGAATGCCCAGGCCGAAAGCGATACCCATACCCAGCCAGGCTGAACGTTGATCAGCGATCAATGCCCGTTCCATGTAGTACAGTGTCGCGGCCCAGGCGGCCACCAGTGGCGCATCCGTTGTCATCACCATGCCGGTGGAAAAATAAAACGGTAGTACGGCCAGCAGCAGCACCGCGCGCATACCGGTCGTTTTATCGTACAGATTGCATGCCAGCGCGTATAGGTAGCCCATTGTTATCAGGCCGCAGATGAATGCGCCGATGCGGACACCGAATTCGTTGTCGCCGAAGATTGCGGTACCCAGCCAGATCAGCCATGCCACCATGGGCGGATGATCGTAAAAACTCAGGTCCATGTGCTGCGCGTAATTCCAGTAGTACGCCTCGTCGGGAATCAGCTGTGCCTGGCCCAGATAGATCAGACGCAGCAGTACGGCAAAGGCGACAATGCCGAGCGAGGCTACCCGCCAGCGCACATCCGCCGACGGAGGATTCTGCTTGACGGGGAATACGTAGAAGGCGGAGCCGAGATAATTGATGGCGGCCGTGGCGGCAATAGCGGGAAAAATGGCCAGCATAGAGGGCACATGCCAGCCATAGACCAACAATGCCAGTACACCGCCGCGCATCAGCAAGGCGAATATACCCACTGTCAGGAAGCGGCCAAAATGGCGCCATCGCAGAAAGCCCGCGTGGTGGGGCCGGAACGACCATTTCGAGTTAAGCGAGTAATTCACCGCCGCGGCGGCGAAGAAGCTCATGATATGCGCCAGCGCGAGGCCGGCGCCACGGCTCATGAGCCACTGGAACAGCAGCGCGTCGATGACGACGCCAAACAGCCCGACTGCCGCGAACCGGCTGGCGGTGCCAAAGGAAACCGTGCCGCCGGCCAGCGTCATCAGGCGTTGCAGATAAGTCCATTGATGACGGAACGACAGTTTGGACGCGCCGTGCGTGCGATCGCGAAAGCAGATGGGCACTTCGGCTACCCTGAGTTTGCCCTGACCGGCAACAAGCAGTTCGAGCAGGATTTTGTATCCGCGGGCGCGTTCGGCAATAGTGGCCGCCAGTTCCCGGCGGAAGGCAAAAAATCCCGAGGTCGCATCGCTCACATCGCAGATGGGAAGCGCAAGCCAACCGCCCAGGCGCGACAGCCATTGACGATGCAGCGGCCATCCCTCGGTGCTGCCGCCTGATACGTAGCGGCTACCCACGGCCACGTCATGGCTTCCATCCAGTACCGGCGCTACCAGGGCGGGCAGCCGTTCAGGCGGATGGCTCAGGTCTGCGTCCATCACGACAATGACATCGCCGTGCGCCAGCGCTACACCGGCCAGAATCGAGCCCGTCAGATCCGGCTTTTCCCGGCGTTCGACCAGCCGCACATTCGCGCGGTCCTCCCAGGCGCGAACCTTGGCGGGCGTCCCATCGCCTGAGCCATCATCAACAAAAATGACTTCAAAACTGTCCGGCGCGAGATCCAGTGCAAACAGGCGCGTCAATAATGGATCAATGTTGTCTGCTTCGTTGAGCGTGGGAACCACCACGGAAAATCGTGTCAAGAATACCTCTAAGATTGAGCAACAGATACCTGTCTGCAAGGTGACAGCAGTATGCCAGATGAAAATGCCTGCGTGCCTGCCTCACATTTTAAGCACAATATTTCGTATAGCTATCTAAGTAAAAGCTTGTTAACACAATTCAAATTTTTGACGAACAGGCTAAATGGCTTCAGGCCGTTGAGCTTTACCTCGGATTCATATTCGGCACCTATAGCTATTTCAACAATCGCCTGTTACCGGGAAAGCCATAGAGCCCACGAAGGGCAAGCTTGGTACTGAACGTGTTACTGTGGGCCCTGTTCAGCATAGTAATGCTGAACAGGGCCCAGTTTGTCGTCAAGGTCGTATACCAACGGACGCCCCGTGGCTATGGACAATTTCATTAGCTGAGAAACGGATAATCCGTCCAACTGCATCATCAATGAGCGCAAGACGTGCCGATGAGATACGACGAGAACCCGCTTTCCACGCTGGATCTCGGGCACGATTGTTTCCAGCCAATAGGGCAAGACCCGGGAGAGAGTCTGTTGCATGCTCTCCGCAAGCGGTAATTCTTTCTTGTCAACATCTGAATAGCGGAGCTGATTTCCAGGGCAACGTGCATCACTGGGGCCGAGTGGCGGTGGGAATGCAGTAAACCGTAACTGGGGGCTAAGGACGGGCCATATGCCAAATTTCCCAATAGCATTAATACGGTGAACTCCTTCCAGCGCGCCATAGTGGCGCTCGTTCAAGCGCCAACTCTGCCGTACGGTCAATCCGTTAAGCCCCATCGCCGACAATACGATACGCAGTGTGTCAGTGGCTCGTCTAAGTTCCGAAGTAAAACACACATCGAACTCACAACCTGTCTCCTTGAGCAGGCGACCAGCCCGCTCCGCCTCCTGTTCACCCCGGTGACTCAATGCGACATCATTCCAGCCGGTAAAATACCCATCCCGGTTCGAGATACTTTCCCCATGTCGCAGCAGAACAAGTTGTATCATCGTTGGCTTATTTTATAAAGTCATATAGCTGGTTGTTAATGGCTTCGAATTGCAAAGCTTGGCCATGTGGAATGTTAATAAATCCGGAAAACCGTAAAATCGCAATAGATTCCTGCGTTCCCCGCCATACAAACCCCGCGCTTGCCTGAAACGTTTGCTATTCTCGATCTTTCTGCCCTTCTCGCATATCACGGTGAGTGATGCTTATGTCCAGCAGGGCAAAATGTAATCGATGATATGCTGATTAGTTTCAGCATTGGTTCCATTTGGCCGGTGGAAGTTAGGCGCTCCAGGCCAACCGAAGTCGATAAACTCCAGGCCATCAAAATACTTTGTCTTTGCGTAACGCGGAATAACGTGGAAGTGTACGTCTGGGTCAACCATCATTAGCATCAGATAATTAAGCTTATCGTAATTAAATGCTTTTGCTAAGGCAGGTTCCAGATGTGTTGTTATTTTGTGAAGCTCGGTAAAACTCGCTTGACTAAGTTTAGAGAATTCGTGAACTGGCTCATGAGCGGCCAGAACCAGAGAACCAAGCGTTAACTGGACTGGGCGGAGCATGACGCTCCAGTATTGATATTGATGGATTATCGTTTGTGGCGCCCCTAACTTTCGCATTGTTGCGTTAAAGATTGGGGTATCCGACGGTGGCGAACTGACCATTCAAGAATCCATGTACTTTTCTCCGGCTGATGAGTTCGCCCAGGGAGTATTCAAATCAAATTTATGAACCGTCGTACTATGCTTACAGATACTAGGTGTATGGCCTCCGTACGACTCCTCGCATTATACATTGCACAGATATCGAAGGTTCCACAAATCCAACGCTTTGCAGCGACTTGCCAAAGGCAATCTCCGAATAAGCCACCTTTTTGTCAGCTACCGCATCTCTGCCGGCGAGTACTTGAATCGTCTCGAAACGAAAGACGGACTCTACCGTTTCCTGCGCGATTACTAACACTAACGGTGGTCTTTTTATCCCTGCTGAGCATAGGACGGCGTAAAGCGTGCTTCATAACCGTTTCCGTAAATTCGGAGTTATGACAGCGCTCGTCTTCGGGTCGTGGCAGAGGGGGAAGATTGCAGCGGTGGATTGGAGCTGGCCGGCCTGCCCGAGATCGATCTCTTCGTGAAGCCATTGCATGGAATCACAG
>JALYOY010000150.1 GCA_030856655.1 Pseudomonadota bacterium
ATCCATACCCGCAGCAGAATTAAAATCCATTACACGGATTCGGAAAATATCGAAAAACGGGGAATCGATTGCCTTGCCGGCAAGGATGCGATACTGGTTCCCGGTGGATTCGGCAAACGCGGAGTAGAAGGCAAGATCATGGCGATCCGTTATGCGCGTGAAAACCGTATTCCCTATCTCGGCATCTGCCTGGGAATGCAGTTGGCAGTCATCGAATACGCACGCGATAAAGCTGGCATGGAAGGAGCGCACAGCACTGAATTTAATCCTGATACATCTTATCCCGTTATTGCCCTCACCACCGAATGGCACACCCGTGAAGGTCAGGTGGAGACTCGTAATACCGGGTCTGATCTCGGCGGCACCATGCGTCTCGGCGGACAGGAATGTTTGCTGAATGACGCGTCGCTTGTCCGAAAAATTTATGGGACGGAAAAGATTATCGAGCGGCATCGCCATCGTTATGAAGTCAACAATAAGTATATTCCCCGATTGGAGCAGGCGGGGCTGCGCGTGAGCGCCTTGTCGGCGGGAGAAGCCCTATGTGAGATGGTCGAGTTGCCTGAAACCGAGCATCCCTGGTTTGTCGCCTGCCAGTTTCATCCCGAATTTACTTCGACGCCCAAGACGGGGCATCCATTGTTTACCGCGTTTATCGAGGCAGCCGTCGATTTCTCGGCACAACGTATTGCATCGGAAGCGATAACTTCCGATAAGCAAAAAATCATCGCCTAGCAGCCTGTCGCACTTGAAGAATCGAAGCGAAAAAGTGACGCTTTTGCAGCTGTTTCCTTTAAGTCCGACAGACTGCCAGGGCATCAATTACACGAATCCCGCCCGGACAGACGCTGTCGACAGTGGGGCAATCAGGAAATACGCGGCATCAGGAAATTTCTTTTATCCGTAGACCTCCCTTCAACAAAGTCTTTGGATTCTGGAAAATAGTTTCTTAATAATTTATAAATAATGATTCAGGGAAAATAGTATGAGTGCAATTGTAGATGTCATCGCCCGTGAAATTCTTGATTCGCGCGGCAACCCTACCGTGGAAGCGGATGTATTGCTCGAATCGGGAGTGCTGGGACGAGCGGCTGTGCCATCGGGTGCATCCGTTGGCACGAGGGAAGCGGTCGAATTACGCGATGGAGACGCGCAGCGTTATTTCGGCAAGGGGGTATTGAAAGCGGTGGAGAACGTCAACACCGAGGTTGCAGAAGCCATTATGGGGCTGGATTCGATGGAGCAAAGTTTTATCGATCGAACGCTGATCGATCTCGACGGCAGCAATAACAAATCAAGGCTCGGCGCAAACGCTGTTCTTGCCGTATCGCTGGCTGTGGCGAAAGCCGCGGCGGAAGAGTCGGGGCTGCCGTTATACCGCTACCTTGGCGGTGCCGGGCCGATGTCCATGCCCGTGCCCATGATGAATGTGATCAACGGTGGCGCACATGCCAATAACAAGATTGACATGCAGGAATTCGTGATTATTCCGCTGGGGGCACAGAGTTTTCGGGAAGCCCTGCGCTGCGGGGCCGAAATATTTCATACGTTGAGGGTCTTGTTGGACGGGAAGGGGATGCATACCGCGGTGGGCGACGAGGGCGGATTCGCACCCAGCCTGCCTAATAACGAAGCGGCCCTGCAATTGCTCGTCCAGGCGATCGAACAGGCGGGTTATTTGCCGGGTCCGGATGTCGCCATCGGGTTGGATTGCGCCAGTTCCGAATTTTTTCGCGACGGAAAATATCATTTGGCGTCGGATGGCTTGAGCCTGAGTTCCACGCAATTTGTTGATTATCTCGCTGCCTGGGTCGACAAATATCCGATTATCAGTATTGAAGACGGCATGAGTGAGCACGACTGGGACGGCTGGAAGCTCCTCACCGATAGGCTCGGAAAATCTGTGCAACTGGTCGGTGATGACATCTTCGCGACCAACGCCAGCATCCTGAAAGAAGGCATAGCGCAAGGCATAGCCAATTCCATACTTATCAAAGTCAACCAGATCGGCACCCTTACCGAAACCTTTGCCGCCATCGAAACTGCCAAGCGTGCGGGCTATACCGCCGTGATTTCGCACCGGTCAGGTGAAACTGAAGATACCACCATCGCTGATATCGCCGTGGCTACCAATGCGCTGCAAATCAAGGCCGGTTCGCTGTCTCGTTCTGATCGCCTGGCCAAATACAACCAGTTGCTGCGCATTGAAGAGGATTTGGGCGATGCTGCAAGCTACCTCGGACGAGGCGCCTATTACCAGTTGAGATAATGACCGCGATTATTTCACTACCTTCTAACTGAGCTGAAGGTGGGAGAAATTGAAGTGCGCCATACGGATTAAGGCGGGATTTCAACGAAAGCGGAAGAAAAGCAGGCAAACAAGCAGGCAAGCGGATTGCTCGTCTAAATAGTGATCTATAGAGATGTTCACGTGAAAGTGCTGGGTCTTATACTCACTGCCTTGATTGCCCTGCTGCAGTATCCGCTATGGCTGGGCAAGGGTAGTTGGCTTAAGGTATGGGAGTTCGATCAGCAGTTGATCGCACAACACGAAATCAACCGGAAGTTGCAAACCCGTAATGCCACATTGGACGCAGAAGTCCGGGATCTCAAACAGGGCTCCGATGCCATTGAAGAGCGTGCCCGTAGCGAACTGGGCATGATCCGCCAGGATGAAATATTTTTCCATATTGTGGAAGATAGCGACAAAATTACTCGAGCGAAGAAATCGGACGGGTGCAGCCCGTGAAGCGACAAAATAGCGACGATATTTCGGTTAGGAACGAGCTGATCCACCGGAAAATTAGGTATTCAATCCAATCAACGCCAGGAGAGCATCAGCAGGGCCGTGAGCTTTACAAATGACGGAAAATTAAATAGCGGGGTAAAAACCATGCATTTGCTTTTAATACTTGGTATCGCTCTCGCCATCGGTGTTGTTGGGTTTGCTCTCCAGAATAATGTGCCGGTAACGGTGACTTTCGCTTTTTGGAGTTTCGATGGTTCCCTGGCTCTGGTGCTGCTGCTTGCAATGGGCGTGGGGGTGCTGATTGCCGGGCTATTGTCATCCCCAAGCATGATAAAGGGCCGATGGACACGTTCGCGCCTGGGTCATCAGGTTTCACGCCTGGAACAGGACAAAATAGCGTTGGAGCGACGGATCGTCGAATTGGAAACTGAACTTGACAGCTTGGCTCCCAGACCGGTTCCGAGTGAGCCAGAGCGTTATCTCGGCTTAAAATCACTATTTACAGGCGAGCCCGGGAAACCCAAAGAATAATCCTCATCTTGGGGTGGACC
>JALYOY010000154.1 GCA_030856655.1 Pseudomonadota bacterium
CAGGGGTATTGGGCAGCAAGGCTAAGGCGCTGGTGGTGCGGCAATTGCTGCCCTCAATGGTGCATTTGTTACGTTCCCCCAAGCCCCCTCCGTAATATTCCATGCGGGGCCAATGAATTGAGTTAAAGGGGAAGAAACTCATAACTGAAAGACTTATCTGAGGAGAAGTCAAATGCGAGCACTTACTTATCATGGCAGCCACGACGTTCGTGTCGATACAGTATCCGACCCAATACTCCAGGAGGCGGACGACATAATTCTCAAAATTACCGCTACCGCAATTTGCGGTTCAGATTTACATTTGTATCGCGGCAAAATCCCGGAACTCAAAAATGGCGACATCCTGGGTCACGAGTTTATGGGTGTGGTTGTTGATGCCGGATCTGAGGTGACAAAACTGCGAAAAGGTGATCGGGTGGTGGTTCCATTCGTTATCGCGTGCGGTCACTGTTTCTTTTGCGAAAAACAATTATTTTCAGCATGCGAGACCACTAACCCGGATCGCGGCGCAATCCTGAACAAAAAAAACGTGCGTTCAGGTGCGGCACTCTTTGGCTTTAGCCATCTGTATGGGGGAATACCTGGCGGCCAGGCGGAATATGTACGAGTGCCAAAAGCCAACGTGGGACCGATCAAAGTTCCCGATACGCTCGTTGACGAGCAAGTGCTATTCTTAAGCGACATTTTACCGACCGGATATCAAGCGGTTGTTAATGCCGATATCCGCCCGGGGTCAAGTATTGCCATTTTCGGCGCCGGCCCCGTCGGTTTGATGGCAGCCGCCTGCGCTCGCATGTTGGGAGCGGAAAAAATTTTTATGATCGACCACCATCCCTACCGGCTTGAATTTGCTAGTCAAACATATAACGTTTTTCCCATTAATTTTGACGAAGTCGATCCTGCCGAAGTCATTATCGAGAATACGGCCCTCAGAGGAGTTGACGCCGCTATCGATGCTGTCGGATTTGAAGCTAAAGGCAGTGCGCTCGAAACCGTAATGACCAACTTGAAACTGGAAGGCAGCAGTGGAAAAGCGTTACGCCAGTGTATCGCGGCGGTACGCCGTGGAGGCACTGTCAGCGTTCCGGGTGTTTATGCCGGTTTTATACACGGCTTTCTTTTCGGCGACGCTTTTGAAAAAGGTCTCACATTCAAGATGGGCCAGACTCATGTGCAGCACTTTTTGCCTGAGCTGCTTGGGTATATTGAATCTGGAAGATTACGTCCTGACGTCATCATAAGTCACCGCATGCCACTTGCTGAGGCTGCCAATGCTTATAGGATTTTCGACAAAAGAGAAGATGGCTGCCGCAAAGTTGTCTTGACTCCGTGAAAGCTACTATTTCTGTAGCAGCACATCACCTGCGTCGCTCTTGGCAACGCCTTCATGTCACTGCGCGACATCGATATCCCCAGTCCGATTCCTGATGACTCCCTTAATTGAATTGATGACGGACTATTAGCTTTTAGCAGTTTACTTCGATCGCTACTTTACAACAGCGATTTTTTATAATTTTCTGCGTCAATTTCGCCTTTTTGGGGAATTCAAACCTATTGCATGACGTCGTGAAATCTCCGACCACTGATCAAATGAATGGGTAATTCATGGTGAAAGCAAGTCGGCTCCGCTGACGGATAAGAACCATTTAGACGCGGGATCTCTTGTAGTTTGATGAGTATCCTCACAAAAAGCGCCATGAATGTACGTTATCGCACAGTACCGTCCATCAAAAACCTTAATCATTGCAACCCCATACCACCCGCTTGAGGCGGAGTTTCCGTCCATCGAAAAAAGGAACAAAGCGAGACTGCTTCCCGGCAGACGCGAAACTTGCACCGAGTATCTTTAATGGAAGCGACTTTTAAAAAAATATTTACTTCTTACTGGCAGGCAGGCTATGAGGGTGCGGATCACATCAATGGGGCGGGCCTGCCTTTGTCTATGAATGACTCTACGCAACATACGCACCGTGCCTATGACGATTATTTGTTGTTAAAAGAATTTGGCATTACGACCGTGCGCGAGAGTGTGGGCTGGCGATTGGTTGAAAAGAATGGGAATTTCGATTTTTCATCCATTGAGCGACGGGCACGCGCGGCCCAGGAGCTGGGATTACAGGTGATATGGACATTGTGCCATTACGGCTGGCCAGACGATGTTAACGTTTATTCCCCTGTTTTTGTTGACCGATTTTCGCTGTACTGCCGTCATGTGGTGAATTACCTTGAATCGTTTTCCAATACCAGTCCTGTTTACTCCCCGATTAATGAGATTTCCTTTGCAAGCTGGGCCGGTGCACAAAACCGTTCCATATGCTCCGACCTTAAGGGAGATGGCGGCGTTGAATTAAAACGCCAATTGGTTCGCGCCACATTGAAGAGTTGCGAAGTGATCTGGCAAACCAATTCATCTGCCCGCATCCTGCATTGTGATCCGCTAATACATGTTACCGCTCCGCCCGATCGGCCAGATCTTGTTAATCATGCGCTGGCACATCGGCAATCCCAATTCGAAGCTTGGGACATGCTTTGTGGAACCACGGAACCGGAACTAGGCGGCGCACCACATTTTTTGGACCTGATCGGAGTCAATTACTACCACAGTAACCAATGGGAGATTGAAGGCAATAGCCTTTGGTGGCATCTGGATCATCCCCGCCGCATTCCCTTGCATAGCCTTTTGAACGAAGTTTACCTGCGGTACCGGCGACCTATCGTCTTGTCAGAAACCAGCCACGTCGGAAGCGGTCGGGGCGCATGGATCAAAGACGTCGCTCAACAGGCTGTTACAGCTCAACAACATGGTGTCGATCTGCATGGCATCTGTCTTTATCCTATTGTGGACCGCCCCGATTGGGATGACCTTCATCGATGGCATAAAAGCGGTTTATGGGAAGTGAATACTCAAGGAAGCGATGACAAACATTATGAACGCATGCTATCTGAATCCTATGCCAACGGGCTACGCGATGCCCAACGCCTGACACAACGCTTTCTTCCGCATTATTTTCCAACTCAAGCCTCACCTGTCCAAGGAGTCGCAATGACAACAATTATTGTCTTTTCCCACCTTCGTTGGGACTTTGTATACCAACGACCGCAACATCTTCTCTCAAGACTGGCTGAGAATTACAAAATTATTTTTGTAGAAGAACCTATTTTTCGCGAGCATGAAAGTTCACTTGAGACTTATGTTCCCGCGCCAAATATCACCGTATTCAAACCTCACACGCCGGTTTCGGCAACTGGCTTTCATGATGAACAATTGCCGCATTTAACCAAATTGATTCGGCGATTTATTGCTACCGAGGAAGAACATATCGCCTGGTTCTATACCCCCATGGCATTACCTCTGCTGCAAGAACTGGATCCCGCTCTAGTGGTATACGATTGCATGGATGAACTCGCTGCTTTCAGGAGCCCACCAAAACAAATGCTTCAACGCGAAAATGCGTTACTAAAGATCGCCGATCTTGTCTTTACCGGAGGCCCAAGCCTTTATCGCGCGAAGCGGGAGCGTCATCCAAATGTTTACTGTTTTCCCAGCAGCGTCGATGTCGTGCATTTCGAACAGGCGCTTGACCGTACCAACATGCATCCCGCACATGAGGATATACCCGGGCCAAGGCTCGGCTATTATGGGGTAATCGATGAGCGCATTGATATGGAACTCATTGCCCTGATTGCCGACGCACATCCTCAATGGCAAGTTGTGCTGGTGGGACCGGTTGTAAAAATTGACCCGGCCACATTGCCACGACGTCATAACATTCATTATTTGGGACAACAACCGTATAAAGCGCTGCCACATTTTCTAGCGGGCTGGAATGTATGTCTGCTGCCATTCGCTTTAAATGAATCGACGCGCTTTATCAGTCCTACAAAAACACTCGAGTATATGGCAGCCGAATTGCCAATAGTCAGTACGCCGATTACTGATGTTCTGGAGCTTTACGGCGAGGTCGTGTCGATCGCGGCCTCCGCACCAGCTTTTATCGAAGCATGTGAAACCGCGCTACTGACAACTCCGGAAGACCATAAACGAAAAGCGCTCAAAATGAGGGAAATGATATCGGCAACCTCCTGGGATACCACAGCAGAAAAAATGTGTGAATTGATGGAATTCACAAGCGCAAAAAAGGAAGAGTCAGGCATGCCTACGCAACAATCATCAGGACGAGATCCGGCTCTTAATCATACGGTTCAGCCGGTGCTGGCAGAAAACAAAAAATGCGTCATCATTGGTGCCGGACCCACCGGGCTGAGCGCAGCGTATCATCTCGACAGAGACGTCCTCTTACTGGATAAGAACCCGACAGTCGGCGGATGGTGCCGTTCGATCCAGGATAAAGGCTTTACCTTTGATCACGCGGGCCACATCATGTTTTCGAATGATGCCTATGTCCAGCAGCTTTATAAGATTTTACTTGGGAACAATATTCATTGGCAAGACCGTGAAGCCTGGGTGTATAGCAAAGGGGTTCATACGCGTTATCCGTTCCAGGGTGCCCTATACGGCTTGCCGCCGAATGTAATAAAGGAGTGCATTGTCGGGGCAATGGAAGCACGCTATGGCATCTTAAAAAAAATGGAATCTAAATCCGTTTCGGGAAAATGCCCTCCCCTAGACCGCGCGAGTTCAGAACTCTCCGATTGCTGCGCTGACGGCGCGGTGCCTGTCTCCGGCAAAACACTTTTGCAAGAAGAGCCAGTACCCCCACAGAACAAATCAGAGAATTTTGAGGAGTTTATTTATAGAATGTGGGGATCGGGCATCGCAAAACATTTTGCAATACCTTACAACAAAAAACTTTGGACCGTTCCCTTAACGGAAATGGAAACGTCCTGGCTCGGGGGCCGCGTGCCGCTACCTGACCTGGAAGAAATTATTGAAGGAGCACTCGAACCTGTCGCTAAGCCAATGGGGCCCAACGCACGCTTCGGCTACCCTTTGCGCGGAGGTTTTCAAGCAATGATGTCCGGTTTTATTCCTCATATCAAAGGCACAATCGAACTCAATGCCGATGTGGTGCGGATATCGCCAGATCAGCATTTGATCATGCTGGGGGATGGCCGACGTTTTCGTTATGAGAACATGATCAGCACCATGCCCTTACCTGAATTGATCCGCATTATGCAGGATGAGGCGCCGCAACATATCAGAAAGGCTGCAGCTGCGCTGCGTCGTGTATCAGTGCGCTGTGTAAACCTTGGAATTGGACGTGAAAATATCACGAACAAGCACTGGATTTACTATCCTGAGGATACGGTTTTCCACCGCATTTTTCTTCAGGGAAATGCCAGCCCCGGCTGCAATCCACCCGGCGGATTTGGTCTGACATGTGAAATTTCCTACTCGCCAGCCAAACCTCTTCCGTGCGATGGGGAAGAATTAATCGATCGATGTGTGGAAGATTGCATCAGGGTCGGCATGCTGACGCGAGACGATAAAATAATAACCGCCAATCTGGTGGATATGCCATATGCGTACGTGGTGTACGATCATGCCAGGGCACATAGCGTGGAGACCATAAAAAACTGGCTCTTGCAGCGCGATATTATTTTAGCGGGCCGTTACAGCGAATGGGAATATTACAACTCTGATCATGCTTTTCTCGCGGGGAAAAAAGCAGCCGGTCTAATCAAGGAATTGAGCCCGGAGAAAAGAATGTATGTCAGTTAAATAAAAAATACCAACCGTAAATCATTCCACGATGATAATAGATGCGCATATCCATTGTTCCGGCCAAGAAAAAGCAGATGATGTTTTGCAGGCATTAGACCAGGCAGCGGTAGATAAGGCCATATTACTGGCACCGTTTTTAAACGGCAGCTATTCGTTATATGACAGTGATTCCTTGCGTTCGGCTAACCGGCATCTGGCTCGGCTGATTAGCGATCATAAGGATCGACTGATAGGGTTTGCGGTAGTGAACCCATCACTTGATAACGCATGCGAAGACTTGCGTTTTGCGCACGATCTCGGCTTACACGGTCTTAAAATGGTACCGACCGGATGGTACCCATATGATGACTGTGCGCATCGGGTTTATGAAACAGCATCGTGCCTGAAGATACCGATCCTGTTTCATAGCGGTATCTTTATTGATGGAAAATCCGGTCGCTTCTGTCGCCCGGCTTTTTATGAAGCAATACGAGATCACCCGGGATTACGCGTCACCCTGGCTCATCTGGGGTGGCCCTGGTCCGATGAGGCAAATGCTGTCGGCTTGATTGATCTTATCAATGGCGTATCACCTGATGACAGTCAATTTCGGTTTGATGTTTCTTTCGGTGCACCCCCTGTTTACCGGTTGGAGGTTCTCAGAAAAGCGATTGCCGTTCTGACACCGAAATTGTTGCAGTTCGGCAGCGATGTGTTTTTGCCTTGCAGTGGCGAGCTGATCAAGAGCAGAATTGACGAAGTTTCAGATCTGTTAGAACAACTTGATGTGGATAAACACAGCCGTGAACGAATTATGGGAGGCACAGTGGCTGCTTGGCTAGGGGTAAATTGATATGAAAATAATTTCCACCGCGGAGCGGCCGATTAACTTGCTGCAGATTATTGGCGGCGCCATCGTGGGCGGCATGGAAACATATGTTTTGCGATTGCTTCAACGCCTCCCGCAAGGTGTTTTCAATGTCACCTGCCTGTGCGTATCCGAGAGCCGCATTACATCCCAACTGCGCGATATCGGTTGCCAGGTTCATATTACACCGTTCACCGATGAGCCTGACTGGCAATCCATCCAACTTGGTGCAAGCTTGATCCGCGCCGAGGCAATCGATGTAATCCATGCGCATCTTCCAAACGCGCATTCGCTTGCCGGTATTTTAAGCCGATTGACCGATACTCCCGCGCTGGCAACCATTCACAGTCGTTATCTCAGCATGCGTGACTTTGAAGTGCATAGATTGACGCAGACTCATATCAGCGTGGTTGCGAAAACAGCGTATTTTCACGCTTTGACTCTGGGAATTCCCCCGGGCAAATTACGGTTCATTGCAAATGGTGTCGATACGGAAGCTTTCCGTCCGGTTGCCAAGACTAATTACCTTCATTCCATCATGAATGTTGTTGCAGGAACTCCACTCATTGGATTCATTGGACGGCTCTCTCCAGAAAAAGGACCGGAAGTATTTATACAGGCGGCGAGCGTTGCACACAAGCGATTGCAAAATTGCCACTTTGTATTGATAGGCGAAGGTCCCATGCGTGGGGAACTGGAGAATGCCATAGATAACCTTGGTCTTGGCGATTATATCCATATGGTCGGGTTACAAAGCGATATGCCCCAGGTCTATGCTTCCCTTGAGCTGTCGGTATCGACGTCATATTCCGAAGGGATGCCGCTGGCAATAATAGAAGCAATGGCATCGGGCCTACCGGTCGTAGCAACAAACGTCGGTGGCGTGATCGATATTGTCCAGGTAGGGTCCACCGGATTGCTGCGCGCCGCCGCCGACTTTATCGGCATTGCAGAGGGTATCGTAACCTTGATGTCGGACGAATCTACACGGTTAGCGATGGGAAAAGCGGCTCGAAAACGGGCCGAAGAGAAATTTCAACTTAACGATAGCGCCAGCCAAACATTGGAATTACTGAGATCGCTTACGCAGAAGGGATATTATGGTGAAAGCAACTCGAATACTGTTGATGTTCGTTTAAAGCCTTCCGCATAACTCGTGAAAAACTCTTCTAATACTTCTGCCGCTTATACCTATTGTGCCTATTGTGGCAATTTCTCTGATTTCTGTGTTACGCCGCTTTTACTTGGCGATAACCCGGTCGCCATATCGCGAGGCGATGCTTCTTCCTTTTTTGATCCGTGGGCATGAGCATATACCCAAGTGAATTCAGCTCCCAGTAAAAAAATCTGGGCTGAATAATACACCCACACCAGCACGACCACGAGCGAGCCCGCCGCACCAAATCCTGAACTGACGGCGCTTTTCCCGATATAGAGGCCAATCAGGATCTTGCCTACCGTAAATAGTAGCGCGGTAACGGTTGCACCGGCCCAGACATCCCGCCAATGAATCTTAACCCGTGGCATAAATTTGTAAAGCATCGCAAACACGGCTGTCATTAAGGCAAAACTGACAAAGAAATTCACTACAGTCGCTACTATTTCAAGGTTCGCAAAGAAGGGTCCCCACCATTTTCCCAATGCAGCGATCGCCGCACTGAACACGAGCGAAACCATGAGCAGGAAACCGATCCCGAGTATTATTCCAAATGACAGGAGCCGCGACCTGATCAATTGCCAAAACCCTCCATTCTTATCTTTACCAGGAGCGCGCCAAATACGATCAAATGCATCTTGCAACTCGCCGAATACGGTCGTTGCTCCGATCAGTAGCAAGATAGTTCCGATAACCGTACCCGCTACCCCCTCTTTTGGTTCACTAACGCTTTCAAGCAAACCTTGCACTGCCTTCGCACCCTGATCACCCATCAGGCCCTGCAATTGGCCGAAAATTTCCCCGCGCACCGCTTCTTCACCGAAGACAAGGCCCGCTGTTGAGATTACGATCAATAAAAGCGGAGCGATCGAAAACATCGTGTAATAGGCTAAGGCGGCACCCATGCTTGGCGCATAATCATCGCGCCAGGATGAAAAAGCAGCTTTGACTAGGATCCAGATTTGCTTGATCTTCATACGGAGTTTCCGCAAGCAGGTGAGTTGTTACGATAGAGGAACCGATTCAGTGTATATGCGGCGTTGCGCAATCCCTGATAAGTTCGGTAATAGGGAATTACTGCCAAGGAATTGCTGCCGATTGAACCTTGAGTTAAAAATTGCTGACCTACACGAAAAGAGCGTCGGAGAGGCTCCGAACGCTAGCGGTCATTTATGTCAGCTTAAAACATCGCCCTCAAGCAAGAGACGATGCTCTTATCGAGCGAAAGCTCAACGGTCTTTGGTACCTAATGAGTGATGGCACAAGAAACGAAGCGGGCAAACCCGCTGAGGTGCTACTATCGGCCAAGTGGATCAGGACCAGAACCCTCGCTGGTCTCCCTGGGATCTCGCTCAATAGACGACCCTGGGCCGGGCTTCTTCTTTTCCTGTTTTTCGTTAGAGCGGTCCGGTTTCTTCGCAGCTTCGCTTTTGTGAGGTTCGCCCTCTTTAATAATGCCGTATTTCTGCCCTGTGGGCGTTTCTCCTCGCTTATATTGCTCAGGCGCGGACTTTCCTCCGATTGGGGGACTATCCATTGGCCCGCTCTGGGCATGAACTGATCCGCACGCAAAAAGAACTAATATCAAGCCTAGAACATTAAAAACTGGTGCGGTAACGAGAAAAGAAGAACGCGGCACTTCATTCTTGAACGTCTTAGAATAATTCATGATGGGTCCTTTAATCTGGCCAGCAAGGAATGCTGTATTTAAATATTACAAAACATTCCTTAACTCTTCAGTGCGCTACCGCACGGGACGATAAAACATGGTTCCGGAATTCCATGTTCGACGAGAGTAATTACAATATTGGCATAGCGGATGAGGGGCTTCCGGCATTTCGGCCTTCCGTATCCAGGAACCCGAGGATCCACACCTGCCCTATGTGCAAGTGCCAGTTTTTGGCTTATACGTTAGCGCGAAGCAATATCGTGTCAGGCTATGGCGGCGCTGCCTCGGTTTTGTTGTCGCATTTGATTTCCCAAGTAAGGCGCGAAACTGTTACTTCCCCAAGCCGATTGATGACCGGGCGTGTTTTTTCCCCCATAAGGGTATATCCCGAGTTGCACATATTCTTGGCCTCGATATCCATGAATTCGATAGTCACCTCTCTCGGCCTCAGCCCTCCGCCGCACAAACTTGTAATGGAGT
>JALYOY010000168.1 GCA_030856655.1 Pseudomonadota bacterium
AGGCGATGCGAAAGCGCTGCTCGCGCCAGAATGCCTGGAGCGCGTGATCGAACGCCTCCCGTCCGAGCAGATCGCGCAGCATCAGAAACATCATCGCCGCCTTATTGTAGCCAACGATCTGCGAAGCCCCATGCGTACGCGATGTAAAAGTGGTAAGCGGCGCATCCTGTCCGGGCGATAGCGCAGCAAAATCGCGTAGCCATCCACGCCGCATTTCTCGCGCAGCTTCGGGACTTTCACGCTCCTTGTATGCATAGTCTGCCATGAACGTGGTCAACCCCTCGGACCAGTTACCTTGTGCGTAATCGGGATACACGCCGTTGCCCCACCAGTTATGCAGCACCTCATGGCCCAGCGAAGTGGAGCGGATGAAAGGCAGTCGGAGCACCTCGATTCCGAGATAGGTCAGCGTCGGCATGCCGAAGCCTGTCGGCGTGGGACTGGACACCACGCTGAACTCGGTAAACGGGTACTCCCCGATCCACGACTCATAGAGTTCAATGTAGCCTTTTACTGCATCGAGATATGGAGGTGCGAGATCCGCGATCTGTGGATGGAAGTAAGTTCGCAGCTGGATTGTTTTGCCATCCGTTCGACGCATCGTACGGGTTTCCACTGTGTAGGGTCCGGCCATGAGATCGATGCCGCCCGTTGGAGAGGGAAATTCAAAACGCGCGCGATACCCGTCGCCCGATTCCGATTCCTCGACGAGGCGACCTGCAACAATCCCCCGCTGCCCGGTTGGAAGCTCAATGCTCACACGATAGCTTGCGAGTTTTCCTGCTATGTACGGATACCAACCGCTTGAGTCGGGCAGGAATGTACCGGCGCCGCTGCTTGCGGGCTCGTTCCTTCCCAGCGTCTGCGGATGATCAAGTGAGATATCAAGCGCGGAAAGTTCGCCGCGCCAATGGACCTCGATACGGCGCGGTATCTGCTGGTCGCCCGAAATTCGCCAGGCCCGCATCTTACCGGTAGTTGCAGCCGGCCCGAGCGGCGCGGCATCTATACGTGCGTGCATCACTTCAAAACGGCGACCCAGCACCAGAGTTAATTCTTCTGTTGTCTTCGCCGTGATGACACTACGTCCCTCAATGGTACGCGCCACTGGATCAATACGCACAGTAATGTCATAGTCAATTTCTGCGGCATCCCCCGCTGCGGCGGGTGCGGCGGATGTGCCAGATGCGGCGCATGTGCCGGTTGCGCCCAGAGAAACCAGAAGCGGGAGCAGAATGCAGGCTATAACTTTCCGGACATCCTGAACGCGCAACCGCATCTGCTTCACTTTGACACCACCGAAAACCTGGCGTTAATTTCGATCGTTTCGCCGCCGCGTTTCAGCTTGAGCGGCAGCAAGGTTCCTGGAGCTTGACGTTTGACTATTTCTACGATGTCATTGGTTTGTTTGATCGGCATTCCCGCAGCTTCCCTGATGACGTCGCTGTCACGAATACCGGCTGTTTCGGCGATGCTGCCCTTCTCCACCTGCAGCACGCGAGCACCGCCATCCTGCGCCATCTCAAAGCGGATACCAAGGCGCTGGCGCGGTGGTTCAGACGAGACAGGTGATGGCAATGCAACGCCAAATACCGCATCGGCTATTCCTGCGACAATCTGTCCGCAAGCCGTGCCGCTATTCCATGGTAACAACGTGGCCACTTCGTTGACGCCTAGGTCTTTTAACTGATGCGGGACTCCATAACCATACTTGATATGCCCCGAGCCCATGATTCCGACGACTAGAGGACGTCCCGGCCGATCCAGCGCCGAACGTATGGCTTGTGCCATTGCCCCGTCCCACAGCTGCTGGCCCTCGACAAAACGGCGGAAATCCGGATCATCGCGACTACCGGCTTCGCCCTTCTTTTTGCCGCTGCGCTCATGCTCATCGTAAATCGGCAGCAGGTAGTCGAGATAAGCAGTGCTCGGTGCGGCAGGAGACATTACGCCTTCGCGTTCATTCTCCGGAACGCCATCGAAACCCTTCGCCGAAACTGCCCGCCTTAAACGTGTATCAATATTGAGGGCCACCATCGGCACTCGATTCATCCGGGCAAAATGGAACAGTGGCAAGTAAAGATTCGCATCCGTGCTCCAGACCGCGTTCCAGTCTGAAGCAGCGAGAAACTCCGCTTCCGAGAGTTCTCCCGCCACCCACCGATCGAGCGCTTTCTGCACTCGTCGAGGAAACATCTCGAAACCAATTATCATATCGGGGCGCGCCGCATGCAGTGCGGCCAGCGTCTGCAATTGCCACCGGTGATGCTCAGCGTTATCGTGCATTTCCCCTAGCAGCACCACGGAGCGCTTCGCGGCGCGAGCAATGCCCTCCGTGCCGGATATTCTCCCGCCGCCAGGCGTAATCCAGCTTCCGACCGGCACACAGTCCATGTTTTCCTTGCCGGGTTTCGCTTGCGCAGACACAATATTCGGAGCCGCGCCAAACGCAAATAACATGATGGCGAAGACTCCTCCTTTACACAAACTACGTAGAGGCAGAATACGTTGAAAGATTGCCAAGCTGGATACTCCCTTATCATGAATTATCGAATTCATCTCATCCGTAATCGGGATTAGTTGCTAATTGCCCCGCGCCACCTCATCCTACCCATTTTCTCGCGTTCCTGAACATTCGCATCCACGGGGCATTCTCATGCCAGTCGGCGGGACGCCATGAGTGCTGGATAGCACGGAAAACCCGCTCCGGGTGCGGCATGAGTATGCTGAAACGCCCGTCCGGGGTGGTAACACCCGCAATACCATGGGGAGAACCGCTGGGATTGAGTGGATAAAGTTCGGTAGGTTCATCACGATTATCTACAAAACGTAGCGTAACCAAAGACGACATAGCTGAGACCTTGGTCTTACCGGTAAATTCGGCATAACCTTCGCCATGCGCGACGACAATTGGCATGCAGCTCCCCGCCATGCCACCAAAAAACAGTGATGGGCTTTCCTGAACTTCCACCATGACGAAGCGCGCCTCGAACTGCTCTGATTTATTGCGCATAAAATGCGGCCACTGTCGGGCGCCGGGAATGATTTCATGCAGGTTACTCATCATCTGGCAGCCGTTGCATACACCCAGCGCAAAGGTATCGGCGCGAAAAAAAAATGCTTCAAACTCGTCGCGGGCACGATGGTTAAACAGAATTGATTTGGCCCAGCCCTCCCCAGCCCCCAGCACGTCGCCATAGGAAAACCCGCCGCACGCGGCAAACCCTATGTAATCTCTCAAGGAAATGCGCCCCGTGACGATATCGCTCATGTGCACATCGGTTGCAGCGAATCCCGCCCGGTCAAAGGCAGCGGCCATTTCCACATGGCCATTCACGCCTTGCTCGCGCAAAATGGCGATTCGTGGCCTGGCCCCGGTACAAATGTACGGCGCGGCGATGTCGTCGTCGACGTCGAAGCTCAATTGCACATGCAAACCGGGATCTGAGATATCGAGTATGCGATCGTATTCCTGTTGCGCGCATTCCGGATGATCGCGCAGCTTCTGCATCTCGTAGGTGGTTTCCGACCAGGCGCGATGCATGTCTACGCGCTTCTCGGCGAACACCGGCTTATTGTTGCGAAAAAACTGAATTTCATCCTTGCCGTTGAGGCCGCCGATAACGAAACTCATGTCGCGCAAGCCCTCTGCGGACAAGATGGCCATCACGTCACGGTAATCGTCCTCCTTTATCTGGATCACCGCCCCCAATTCCTCATTGAACAAAACGGATATTATGTGCTCCAAAAATCTTCCGCCCAGCGCTTCCGGCCGCAATTCATGGCCATCCACGTCATTCGCGAGCACATCAAAACATAGCTGATCAAGGTTGACGGTTATGCCAACGTGACCGGCGAATGCCATTTCACACAACGTCGCGAACATGCCCCCGTCAGAGCGGTCATGATAAGCAATTACTTTGTTTTCCTGATTCAAACGTTGCATGGCGGAGAAAAAGCCTCTGAGCTTCTCGGCTCCTTCCACGCCCGCTATGTCGGGCGCGTCATTTCCCACTTGCTTATAGACTTGCGCCAGCGCGGAACCTCCCAGGCGATTCCTGCCACCACCCAAATCGATCAAAATG
The DNA here is from genome assembly GCA_030856655.1 of Pseudomonadota bacterium. Classification (GTDB taxonomy): domain Bacteria; phylum Pseudomonadota; class Gammaproteobacteria; order Burkholderiales; family Nitrosomonadaceae; genus Nitrosospira. The sequence goes on from JALYOY010000168.1 coordinate 4,086, forward strand.
AGTTCGGTCTTACCATAATCAGTACGCAACTGCGGCGTGAGTGTTTTGCGCGCATCCGCTACTCTTGCAAAGGCGGAAATGATCAGCGACAGTGGTGCAATCACTTCCTTTCTCATTTCCGCGCCGTCATGGCCAGAGTCCGTTTGCCACGCGGTTTTCATCGACATGGAATCCTTGCCAACCGGGATGCTGATTCCCAATTGGGGGCACAATTCCATGCCTACCGCGTGCACTGCGTCGAACAGAGCTGCATCTTCGCCAGGATGTCCCGCTGCGGCCATCCAGTTGGCGGAAAGTTTGATCTCTCCAATATGTTCAATCCGTGCGGCTGCAATGTTGGTGATGGCCTCGCCTACCGCCATTCGTGCTGAAGCAGCAGCGTCAATCAGCGCCACTGGCGTGCGCTCGCCGAGAGCGAAAGCTTCACCCAGATATGTCCGGTAACCCATTAGCGTCACAGCGACATCTGCTACCGGCACCTGCCATGGTCCCACCATCTGGTCGCGTGCGGTCATACCGCCGACGGTGCGATCGCCGATGCTTATGAGAAAGGTCTTGTCCGCCACCGCAGGCAGCCGAAGCACCCGATACGCTGCCTCTTTCAGATTCAGCCCCGCAGTGTCGAATGGTATCTGCAATTTATTGACATGCGCGGCATCGCGGGTCATTTTAGGCGGTTTCCCCAGCAGTATCGAGAGATCCATATCAACCGGCTGATTGCCGAATACGGGGTCGATTACGGTAAGCTGTTGTTGCGCCGTCGCGGTGCCGACCAGCGCAAATGGGCAGCGTTCGCGCTCGCAAATCGCCTGGAACAATTCCAGCGATTCCGGCCTGATGGCAAGCACGTACCGTTCCTGTGCCTCGTTGCTCCAAATTTGCATCGGCGACATGCCCGGCTCTTCCGAGGGAATGTCCCGTAAATTGAAACGCCCTCCGCGTCCGGAACCATGCAACAGTTCAGGCAGTGCGTTCGATAAGCCGCCGGCCCCAACGTCGTGAATCGAAAAAATCGGGTTAAGCTCGCCGCGTCTTTCCACCTGCCAGCAGCGATCAATCACTTCCTGCGCGCGCCGCTCCATTTCGGCGTTGCCGCGCTGCACCGAATCGAAATCGAGGTTCTCCGCGTTCATCCCGGTATCCATGCTGGATGCCGCGCCTCCGCCCAGACCGATCAACATTCCCGGTCCACCCAACTGAATCAATAGCGCATCGGCCGAAAACTCTTCCTTGAAGGAATGGTGCGCAGCGATATGGCCTATGCCTCCGGCCAGCATTATCGGTTTGTGATAACCGCGCATTTCCCCGGTAACATGCTCCTCGAAAGTGCGGAAATACCCTGCCAGGTTGGGACGCCCGAATTCGTTGTTAAACGCCGCACCACCAATGGGGCCCTCGAGCATGATTTGCAGGGCCGATGCGATACGCGATGGCTTACCGTAGGAATGTGCTTTGCCCGATTGCTGGTGTACTTCCCATGGATGAACAAATCCGGGAATATTCAGATTGGAAACCGAAAAACCACTAAGCCCAGCCCTGGGCTTGGCCCCACGGCCAGTGGCCCCTTCGTCGCGGATCTCTCCGCCCACACCGGTAGCGGCACCAGGATAAGGCGAAATAGCGGTAGGATGATTATGGGTTTCCACTTTCATCAGGATGTGCGTTTGCTCCTCGACATAATCGTAGGCATTATCTTTGCCCGGATAGAAGCGGGCGATCTTCGCCCCTTCGATAACGGAAGAATTATCCTCATAAGCGATCACCGTGCCCTGCGGATTCTGCTGGTGAGTATTGCGTATCATCGAAAATAGCGATTTTGTCACGGGTTGGCCGTCTATCACCCAATCCGCATTGAAAATCTTGTGGCGGCAATGCTCTGAATTTGCCTGGGCAAACATCATCAATTCCACATCGGTGGGATTGCGCCCGATTCGCACGAAATAGGCTGCAAAATATTCAATTTCCTCGGGCGACAACGCGAGGCCCATTTCGTTATTGGCATTTTGCAATGCATCTCTTCCGCCCTTCAGCACATCCACTCTAGTAAGCGGCTCGGGCTCAGAATGCCTGAACAATTTTTCCGCATCGTCGAATGAGCTAAATACCCCTTCGGTCATGCGGTCATGTATCAGCGCAAGCAGTGCAATGCGCTCCTGCCGGAACAATTCAGAAGAAAACCCATCATTCTTCTGGATATAAAATGCCACGCCGCGCTCCAGCCGCTCCACCGCTTCCAGTCCGCAATGGAGAGCAATGTCGGTGGCTTTGGATGACCATGGGGAGATCGTACCAGGACGAGGCAACACTAACAGCAGTTCGCTTCGGGAACGTTCAGCCTGCTGCTCGGCAGACGCCTTCAGGGAGACTTTCTTCAAGCCGTACGCAAGCAGCTTTTCCAGAACTGCGAGTTCGTTTTGCCGCAGATCGCGTTTAAGCGCGCAAAAATGCCAATATTCTGCGTAAATGTGGGAAACTTGCGGCGCAGCAATTTTAAGTGCGCTTGCCAATTTTTCCAGGCGGAATGGGGAAAGAGCGCAGCCACCATTAAGTCGAAGCATCCGGTTAAATAAGCCGATGAATTGAAAATGTGATTTTACACGAGAAGACAAGCTGCCCGCAGCCGCGAGCGTTTTATGATCGATAGCATGACTAAACCAACGTATCGTCGTCCCACCGCCATCTATTCCACCGCCGAGATTCGGGAAATGGAGCAACTCGCGGCTGCATTGCCTGATTCGTCTGACTTGATGGAAAAAGCCGGCTTGGCCGCTGCTGAAGTTGCAAGGGATAAGCTGCTAATCCACGATAGAACTAAGGTGCTGGTGCTGGCAGGTCCGGGTAACAATGGCGGCGACGCGTTCGTGGTGGCGCGTCATCTGCAAGCCTGGTGGTTCAAGGTCACGCTTGTGTTCGCTGGCGAGCGCATAAGCCTATCCGGCGCTGCACGGAAAATGCTGGATGCCTGGCTCACGGCCGGTGGGCAGCTATTAGCCGAAATCCCACAGGATAAAACATGGGATGCGGTGATAGACGGACTGTTCGGCATTGGTCTCGATCGCCATGGGGGACGAGATCTGGAAGGTAAATACCTTGCCCTGGTCAACGCTGTCAACCGCATGAGCCTACCCGTGCTCGCGCTCGACATTCCCAGCGGCCTGGGCAGCGATACAGGCAACGTGCGCGGTACGGCGATCCGGGCCACGATGACGGTCACGTTCATCGGACTTAAACCCGGCCTCCTCACGCATGACGGCCCGGAATATTGCGGGGAAATTTTTTTGCGCAATCTCGACCTTGACGCGCCTTCCCTGAAAAAACCCAGCTCATGGGTGATGGATCAGGCTTACGCCCAGAAATTGCTGCCACCCCCCCGCCCCGCCAGCAGTCACAAAGGCATGTTCGGCAGCATCGGCATAATCGGCGGATCGGCAGGAATGGTAGGCGCGGCACTTCTAGCGGGCACAGCAGCACTGAAATTGGGCGCGGGGCGCGTCTATCTCGGTTTAATTGCCCATAACATACTCGGTGTACTGGGAGTAGATACCGCGCAGCCTGAATTGATGTTGCGCCCAGCCCACGAACTGTTCAAGCTCGATCATCTGGACTGCCTGATTGTCGGACCGGGCCTGGGGATGGAAGCGGACGCTTGTTTCTGGCTGAGTTGCGCACTGGAATCCGCTCTCCCGCTGGTACTCGATGCCGACGCATTGAACCTCATTGCTACGCATTCCAGAGATGCCGACCTGCTGCGGGAGCGGATGCACGAGCGTAAGGCACCTTCCATTCTCACCCCTCACGCCGCCGAAGCCGCACGGCTGTTGAACACGGATACTCCAACGATTCAAAGTGACCGCATGGCGGCCGCGGCAAGTCTGGCGGAAGATTTCAACTGCTGTGTAGTCCTGAAAGGTGCAGGAAGCATCTGCGCTGTGCCCGGCGGCAAGCGCTACATCAACACTAGTGGCAATCCTGGTTTAAGCAGCGCAGGCACGGGCGATATCTTATCTGGCATCACGGGCGCGTTGCTGGCGCAAGGGCTAAATGCGGAAAATGCGCTGCTGCTTGCGGTTTATCTGCACGGCGCCGCAGCGGATGCGTTGCAGAAACAGAATGGAGGTCCGCTGGGAATGACCGCGTCCCAAATCCCGAACGCGGCACGCAGCCTATTAAATCAGTGGATTTACCGTTTTCGGTAGCGCTGATTTCCAAGAAGACGCGGCTTACGCTGCTGTAGTAGAATAAAATGCTTCCCATCAATTTCGCGCCCTGCGCGGCACCGCACAGATAAGCCGCTAATTAACGTGCATCCTGCGACAGGGTGAAAAGGGAAAGAAAATATTGTAGTTATATTGTTTAAAGTCGGATTTGCTGAAAATCCAGCTCAGCAAAAGCTGCCGATTCCATCAACCAGAAAGGAGGAATACCGATGTCCGTGCTCGTTACCCATGTCGCACCCGATTTTACCAAGCCTGCTGTTCTGCCGGATGGCACATTCAATGATGCTTTTAACTTCCATACGGAAATTTCCGGCAAGTACGCTGTGCTGTTTTTTTATCCACTGGATTTCACCTTCGTGTGTCCTTCAGAAATTATCGCCCACTCTCATCGGGTAGAAGAGTTTCGCAAACGCAACGTGGAAGTCATCGGAGTATCGGTCGATTCGCAATTCACTCACTACGCTTGGCGTAACACCAACATTGACAAGGGCGGCATTGGTCCGGTGGGCATCACCCTGGTGTCCGACGTGGGCGGAGAGGTCATGCATGCCTATGGCATCGATCATCCGGATCACGTTGCCCTGCGTGCTTCATTCCTGATCGACAAACAAGGCATTGTGCGCCACCAGGTGGTCAATGACTTGCCACTGGGACGCGATGTGGACGAAATGCTGCGCATGGTGGATGCGTTGCAATTCCACGAAAGCCACGGCGAGGTCTGCCCTGCGGGCTGGAAGATGGGGGATCCCGGCATGAAGGCTTCTCCCGAGGGCGTAGCCGAATATCTAGGCACCCACGCCACGACGCTTTGAGCTAATACGCCCAGGGGGATGCAATCAGAAGGAACGCAGCAGCCTGGAAAGAGATTACCGATTATGGAATCGGTTGTATCGAGGTAGATCGTAGATTATCTGCAACCACAAAGGAGAAAACATGAACTTCGATAAAGACAAGGCCATTGCACTGTTGAACAAGATCATGGAACTTGAGCTCGCCGGAGTGGTGCGTTACACGCATTATTCATTGATGGTCTTCGGCTACAACCGCATTCCTGTCGTGGAGTGGCTCAAAAAAGAGGCGGAAGAAGGGTTGGTGCACGCCCACAGGGCGGGCGAGCTCGTTACCCTGCTGGGCGGATACCCTTCGCTTTCCATCGGGCCGCTGCTGGAAACGCATCACCATGACCTCGGCGATATCCTCAAGGAATCCCTGGCGCATGAGGGCGAAGCCTGCGCGGCCTATTACCAACTGCTTGAACTGACGCAAGGTAAATCGGTACTATTGGAAGAGTATGCGCGAGGCCTTATTCTCGAGGAAGAGATGCACGCTGACGAAGTTAACAAGATGCTGCGCCGAACGGGTAAAACAGGGGTGTACGAGGCTCCTAAACCTTAATTTCAACGGGAACCGGTTGCACAAAGTTGTTTTTTAATACAACCGAAAATTACTCATCGCCTTGCGGATAGTTGTACACCATGCCGCTTAACTGAATCATGAGATCAACCTCGCTTTCCCCTTCGTCCAGGATCGGATTGGATTCGTAGAATTCCATTAGCGCGCGAAGTATGGCGACCGAGTTACCTTCAAAAGTGCTGACCAATTCGGTCGATTGAAATGGAACTTCAAGTTGATTCACGTCCGCGTTTTTTATATGCATACTCATAAACCTTGGTACCTATGCGTCTAATGAAGCTTTTGTGAACGGCTGCGCACGTCGAAATGGCGCATTACTGAATCTACCCGAACCGCTTTTTTCTGATTCTTACGTTGAGTGCGGCGTGTGAGATACGCCGCTTAAAACCGGCAAAATCTTGCAAGTAGCTGGAGATATCGCGAGCCCGATCATGCAAGGCGTCGTCAATATAAACTGTGGGGTCGGCTGCGGAGGTTGGGTTAGCACCGGAGCTTCCGTCGGATAGTGTGGCGCGCCCTTGCAAAGCGCTGCCGGCTTGAGCGGCAGTCTCAGTCGTCGATAACGGCATCACTAGCGCAGGTAGTTGGGGTTTCATGTTGCCTCCTGTGATGTTAGAGCTATCCAAGATGAATTTGCGAACTGATTGGAGCGTTCAGACTAACTGTAAAAGATGGCGTTCCGATGAAGGTTTTATGAAGGTTTTATAAAATAATCGAAATGAAGTGTAATGATCTTTTTAGTACCCCGGCGGCGCCACGGTTAATGCCGGTGTCAGGCATGCATATGAGCGTGTTTAGCTCTGTTTTTTCGATATTTCTATCGTATTGCATTCGGGCCCTGAATACTCAAAAGTGATCGGCTCCAATGGCGGTCGCTCGCACCCATCACGCATGAGCGCAGCTGTCTCGCCCAAAGCAATTTCTTGAAGGCGGCACCGCATATTCAATACGCCGTCCTCAGATTCAAAAACACCACAGGTGCGTAGGGTTTCACCACCCCCCCGATAACTTTCGGATGTAACGTGAGACCCCACGTTATTCATCACCGCCACCGGCAGATCCGGGTAGCGCCGTCTCGCTTCCCGGATCCATTCCAGTAGATTAGCCTGCTGAGCGCAATCGTACACATCGCCATCGACAAGTACCATGTCGTAGGCTTCCAAGTCTGGTTCAGGAACGTTTTTCAGAGACTTACGTTCCAGCCTGTGCCTTGATTTCTCAAGTAACAGTTGCACGATTCGACGGGTGTCTTGTCGTTCTCCAACCAGAAGAATGTTCATGCGGCCTTCCTTTGTACATCCTCGGGAAGCACACCGAACAGCGCAAACTCCGTAATAGCATCGATTTCAATGTAACAGGCTACGGTTAAAACCCGACCTATTTTGATGGGCGCTCCCAATCTGGAAACGTTGACGCCAAGCTTTCGTATCAACCTTTCCACTGCAACGGTGGTAACGGTTACGTAGCGGCTAATGCCGTTGTGCCGTGCAAAAAGAAATAAGGTCTGCATCATTTTTACAGGAATATCACTAAAGCCAAATCCCGCGCTTTCGTATTTCGGAACGGTTACCGCGAACCGGCTTAATTCCCACACATCAGTCTGCTGGGGCGCGGACTGTCCATGCAGCAATTGGGGAAATGTATCCTTCAACATATTAGGGCCAGTGGTTGGAAGTAGTCGCCAGCAGCCCAACACCTCATCTTCCTCGCCTTTCGCCAGGACATAAACCGGATCGGCATGATCGAAGACATCATGCTCCATTCCATTATCTGTGGTTACCTCCCAACCCAGCCGGTCATGGAAAACTTCGTGTCTCAACCGATACATTCCTATCACTGCCCGTTGATCCAGAGAGCCGTTTCCGTGTTGAGCAAGCATGATTTGTCCCATCGTTTCGCTCCGTCGTAGATTAATGACGGTGCTATGAAACAACGGAATGAAGCTACCGAATAGCTGTAGAATCTTACAGGAGAAAGCGGAAAATATCGGCTGTAACCGTTAGGTTACGCGCGGTTCAGAGGTTCGCAGGAAGGTCTGATCTATTAGTTTTTTTCTGGAAAATTATCAGAAAAAAGGAACTCGGATGAGGTGACTTTTAGCTTTGCCCTACATTTCTAGCATCTCCACCTTTAAACTTCAGTACTTCTGCATGCAAGTCCAGAAAACGCACGGCGTCCTCTTTGTTTCGATGAAGTAATAAGTAGGGCGCCATAAACGAAGCGCATTGCGCCGCATATTACTCTTCATATTCAAGCGTGTCTTCGTTTCCTCCTGCCCAATCCGCTGAATAAACCCCCTTTTCGACCAATCGATGAAAGGTCGAATACGGCCAATCGTTCACTCGCCTGCCCAGACCATGTTTGAGCAGATTGATATGAACGTAATCCATGTGCGCACGAAAATCCGCAGCATCGCGAATCAAATGCTCCCAATAACGGAGTTGCCATATACCGCGCTCACCGTGAGTCATCCGAACTTGGAAGCGCCACCCGGTAATGGGCATGCCTTGGAAAACACGGTTTGGTCAACCACCACCCGGGTTGCGAAGCCGATATCATCGGCTGGAAGTTCGATGACGCAATGAAGATGCTCTGGTAAACACCACCCGACCATGGATGATGAACGGATGAGGTTGCTGTACCAATTTCACCACATCGCCACCACACCGCGCAGCAGGTTTATATCACGGGTCAGTAGGTCGTTCCCCCGCCATTGCAGCAGGTTGACGGTAAAGAAATAGGTACCGCAAGGTTGGCAGGCGCGACGATACTCAGGCATGGCAATAGTATTTAGCGGATTTTTATGCGGCGCAAGGCACGCTTATTGCGCCCTGTTTTCTGGCGAGTTTCTTCGTGCTTGGCACGCGAGATCTTCATCTCGTTACGATGATTGAGCAGAATACGGAGACGCCAAACAGCAAGCCCACCACCGCTCCCAGTCCCAGCCAGGCATGCGTACGGCGCAGCCAGACGAGAAAACGGCCATGCTTCATGCGGTGAGAGGGAATAGATAACCACCCGGTTCTATGTGAGCTGGCTGGCTTCGCTCAGCTGCGCGTGACTCAGGCGCGGGCCCGCCTAGTTGCAAGGCACTCATTTGTTAACGCTGAAGGTGATCTTATGGCTCTCGATGGCGAAAAGCATCGAAGGTAGGGTCGAGCGCCACGAAAAAAACGGCCGCCGTCCCTGGATTAAATTGCGTCCATATTCTGTCATGGTTTGATATTTCACGTTGTGAGTGCGTTGCGACGGTTTACCTACGCTCCACCCAAATTACAGAAGCTTTTCGCGCTTGCCATATAGTTTTAAGCATTTTTTTATTCTTTATGGCAGAACCTGCCAGCGAGTCGACATACCAGCCATCATGTGGTCGTCAACGTGGCAGTGCAGGAGCCAGTGGCCGGGCGAGCGGGGGATCATGTCCACCGAAGTCATACTTGCAGGAAGCACTTCAATAACGTCGGTGCGGCGCCCGTGATCAAGTACCGTCTGCCCATGCCAGTGCACGGTATGATTGTCTGTTTCGTTGCCTAAAGCGACTACGTGCCAGCGGACGCGCTTGCCCAGGTTGGTTTTATAGTCTTCCAGGTTGCCGAAGATGCGGCCATTGATCGTATGTTTAAGCCCACTCTCTTCTCCGTTTTCTTCATTAAAAATCATGAATAGAGAGGTAAACTCCTGATCCACGTCGCGAGGCGCGGGATTCGAGGCGGACCGCGCCATGCCTTGTCGGGTGACAATGATGGTGCCTATCAGTCCAAGGTTCGCTTCTTCCTCTTCCATAACATGGGAATGGTAGAGCCAGACGATCGACGAGGGATCTGTCGGCCCCGGGCCCGCAGCTTCGTCTGCAATCCAGGTGTAAGTGTAGGATTTGCCTGGCGGTACGTTGGCCCCCGCGCCAGCCCCATCCGCGCCTTCGTTGTCCTTGTCGTAAAGCATCCCGTGCGGATGCATGGAAAGTGGCCGGTCCGTTTTGTTCAGAAAATGAATCTTGATAGTATCTCCCACCACGGCCCGAAGCTCTGGCCCCAGAATCCCCATCCATTCAGGCTGTGCCAATGGTTTGGTATAGCTGCCGTCCGTATATCCGATATAGCGATATTTGATGTATGTCGCTGTTTTCCCCCACACGCCGAGTCCGGCGTCAGGTTTGATCAGATTTCGTCCCGAAGGGACATAATTCCATGGCGCCTTTTCCGCCGCGACCCAATATTCCCTCACCGCAGCCTGTGCAGAGAATGACATCCAGCAACCCATAACAACAGCTATCAGGGCGGAAATTCTCCCCGCATAAACAGAATTCATGTTTCTCTCCGGCTCGACTGCCCCGTTACAGCAACGGTTCATTTTATGAAATGCCAATATATCAATTGCCGCAAGACCATGGTGCGCTCGCATCTGCTGCGAATTAAGCGCTTCGATTTTCGTAGGATGGGATGAAGCCAAGCGCAACCCATTATTCGGCTACGCAAAATATCCGTTACCCGCTATTCATCATAAAAATAGCGATCTGCCAATCTGTTGGACTGGCAGAGTCGCTTCGATTAACCTTAAGTCAGCCGGATTGTGACTGAGTTTTTAATGCTGCATACAGACTCTATTAAATAAACCGACTTTATGCGCCGAGATCCTGAAGAATGGTAAATCCAGAAAATCACCCGTGTTTCTATTAGGCAAAGCGCAAGTTCGTCGATTGAACTAATTTGTCGCCCATTTCCGGCGCCCTGATCAATGCAGCCAGACTTTCTATCCCCTTGCGAAAAGTGGGCAAGTTGGAACGATCGAGCCACACGCAGACCTTGCCGGAACGTATGCAGTGGCGCTTCACGGCGAAATAAGCGTTGTGATTTACGCAGTCGGCTGGACAGACCACCATATCAGCACGGGCAAATAGCGTAGATAAATGATCCGAGTCGTTCTCCGAGTCGTTCTTGGGGCCGCTACGATAGATTAACAAACTACCGCCAGAGGTCTCTACCAGGCGGCGGTATTCCGGATAAAGTTTGGCGCGCCCGCCTACGCATAGAATGCAACGCCCAGCAAGATTGAAACGAGTGCAGGAGCCGGCTTGTTTCTCGTCACAAGCATTACGATCCGACACGCTGCAATCCGACGCAAGCGCTGCGGTAGAAGCCTTGACCAATGGAACCCAACCTGTCTCGTGCGCGATGCGACTTTCAGCATCGGCAAGTTTGCGTTCCAGCGAATCGATGCGCTTCAGGAGAGCTTGTTGTTTATTAGCCGATTTCACATGACTAATGCAACCCTCGGCTTCCCTCAGGCGCGCTGTCCTGGTCAGCTCGGCGGGTTTCAAAAAGAAGGCATCGCCCTTGGTCTTAAAAAACCGCTTGAGAATGTGACCGAATTTCTTTTCCAGCAATATTTGTATACGGCTGGGAAGAAAGTTATGGGAGTCGTGAGAGCTATGAGAATGTAGCCATTGGGTCCCGCTAACAGCATAACGCAGCGGGCCATGCAGCAGATGAGCGGACATGGCTTCCGCGCCATGCAGGCAAGCAAGCAGAATCTCGTCGGCGTGCGGTGCTTCCGTAAGCAGAAAAGGGAATGTGACGCCTGAAGCCGCTTTTTTCTTAAGCTGTCTCACAGCCTATACTCCCTGACAAGTCAGATGAAAAAGCTGGCTTGCCCGAGATGGGCTGGCTGGCTGAATGCCGCTGACGTAGTCCGTGGTTCTTGCTGCGCCAGCGGCAACGAAAATTACATCTGGCTCTGCAGCCAGTTCTGTACACCAATTTTTTGCATAACGTCCAGCTGGGTTTCCAGCCAGTCGATATGCTCTTCAGTATCTTCCAGAATGTGCTCAAAAAGCTCTCGCGACACGTAATCCTTGGCGGCTTCAGAAGCAGCAATGGCGGCGATCAGAGTTTCGCGGGAGATGACTTCGAGCTTGAGATCCAAAGCCACGCATTCTTCCGCTTTTTCACCAATCATGAGCTTGCCGAGTTCTTGCAGATTGGGCAGCCCTTCCAGGAACAGGATACGCTCGATCAACGCGTCGGCGTGCTTCATTTCCTCGATGGATTCTTCGTATTCCTTCTTTCCCAAGCTATTGAATCCCCAGCTTTTATACATACGGGCGTGAAGAAAATACTGATTGATGGCCGTCAATTCATGTTGCAGTTGGCGGTTTAGCCACTGGATAATGTCTGCGCTGCTTTTCATGTTTGCCTCCTCAGGCGAGATCTCGTATAAGCGAGTGGGTTTATGTGGAATGGCGTTGCGCCAGAGTTTTCTGCATCAGTGCTTGTTCCAACACCTCCTTTGCATGGCACGCACATATCCCGCACTGCTCGCTCACGCCCAGACAGGTTTTCAAATCCCTCATCCGATCAGCGCCCTGGTGGACAGCGTCACGAATGGCGGAATCAGTTACACCTTTGCAAACACAAATATACATGATGAGCGCCTTAAGTCTACTGTTTGTCTACTATTTCTACTATTTAGTCAGAATCAGCTTGCCGTTACGCGTGCGGCGCAAGCGATATTGCTCGCCCCGATGCTGAATGAACACTTCGTCTCCATGTAAAAACAGCGTATCGCTGAAGATTCTCTTGTTTTGCTCAAGCATGGCGAAATTTGGTTTGGTAACATC
>JALYOY010000185.1 GCA_030856655.1 Pseudomonadota bacterium
TCCTCTTTTAGCTGTTCACGCATCTGGTCAAAATAGGCTACCGAAAGCTTGGTCCCCTGCCGCACGCTGCCCGTGTCAGGCTGCAATTCGCCCAGTATCAGTTTTAGCAACGTTGATTTCCCGGCGCCGTTAGGGCCGAGCAGTCCTACGCGGTCACCACGCATGATGCGGCATGAAAAATCACTAATGATGGCTCTATCATCATATCGTTTACTAATGTGCTCCAACTCAGCCACTAAGCGACCGGATTTTACGCCCTCGTCCACGTTAAGATTAACCGTCCCGAGCCGTTCTCGGCGCGCGGCCCTTTCCAGCCGTAATGCCTCCAGTTGCCGCACCCTGCCCTCATTGCGAGTGCGCCGTGCCTGTATTCCCTTGCGTATCCAAATTTCCTCTTGTGCCAGTACCTTATCAAATTTTTGGTTATGAACGGTCTCCACTTCCAGCAACTCCGTTTTTTTTCGCTGATACTCAGCAAAATTACTGGGGAAACTAGTTAGATTACCGCGATCAAGCTCGATAATTCGGGTCGCTACATTGCCTAGAAAGCGGCGGTCATGTGTGACGAATAGCACGCTACCGGAAAAATCCTGCAGCAGCCCTTCCAGCCATTCGATAGAGGAAAAATCAAGATGGTTTGTCGGCTCATCCAGCAGCAGCACGTCAGGAGATATTACTAGCGCGCGAGCCAGTGCAACCCTTTTTTTCAGTCCCCCGGAGAGCTGTCCTATCAAAGCGTCCGTGGGAAGGTTAAGTTTGTCAATCGCCGTTTCCACCTTTCCCTGGATACGCCACCCATCCTGCGCTTCCAGTTCGGCTTGCAGATCCTGCAAGCGGGAAAGGAGTAATTCAACGTTTTCCCCCCCATCGCTCAAGGCATGAGAAACCTCGTGGTACTCGAGAAGCACCTGACTTACCCCGCCCAATCCTTTGGACACCTCCTGAAATACCGTAAGAGCTGCGTCCAGTTCGGGTTCCTGCGGCACGTAAGCCAGCCTTAACGCGGGCGCGCGCCAAACCTTGCCGTCGTCAGGTCTGGTTTCGCCCGACAAAATGCGCAACATGCTCGACTTGCCGCCGCCATTCCGGCCAATCAGACCGATGCGCTCGCCGGAATCGAGCTGCAAATCCACGCGGTCAAGCAGCGTATGGTGTCCAAAGGCTAGACAAATCTTTTCGAGAGTGAGAAGAGGCATTATCCTAAATCCGCCGTGTAGCGAACTCACCATAAGGGTGAAGGTGAGGTGACGCAAAAATTTCTCTATGGATCATAGCCCTAAACTTAAAAGTTAGCGGTCGGTTGCCCGATTTAGGGTGCTGGAAATGCTCCCTCCAGCATGATTGATAGGGGCGCAATTCTGCCATGCTTGGTAAGCGTTGGCAAAAGATTGTTCTCCAGTTTCTCTTCGACTGGAGCGCGAGGGCATAACACCCATTAAAAGCCAGGCGGCGGGCCCTGCCACATGGCGGCTCGCGGTCGCGCGCGAGCGAGCGCCTGTATCGCTTCACACCAGCCTTCGCACGCATTGCGTCCTGGGCGGCGTCGCCAGATATTCAACATTCCCTTGCACTTTGCGTAGAAATGGAAAAATTGCAGTATCCTCTGCTGTTCCGATGGGCCCGGAAGGTAGTCGCTGCAGACAAGCTTGTCATCTGTCATGCCGCGGTCTGTCAACGTTACAGCTCCCCAGGCCTTGACTTTTATCCGCGTACCAGCTGGTAAACGCGGCCCAAGTACCAGTGCATCCAGTAGGTCACCTTCAAGTCCCAGATAACTTGGTATGGAGCCGTAGTTGAACGGGCACGGCAAGGGTGAGATAAAATCGATTTTACCGGTGGATCCGCGCTTGAGAAAACTCCACCGTGGAACCTCAATTAGCACCTCTACCACTGGCGGCTCGGACGGCGTTTCCCGATTTTCGTATTGGGGGCAATATATGTCGTTCACAGCCTGACTACCTCAGCAGTCTAAAAAATCACTGGAAGACTTCGCGGCGCCTTCGCAGACAGCAAAGAATGTCATTATCGACGGCACTCTAAGCATTGCCTCGTTTGACAGCCCGAGTTCCAGATGCTTCCGCTCAAACGCCGCTTCTGCTTGTCTCGACCTGCAGCGTATACAGTCTGCGACTGTCGGCGCGCAGCACGATGAATCTGAAGTTACCGACGACGACTGACTCGCCACGCTTGGGTAGCCGCCCGAATTTGTTCAACACCAGGCCACCGATAGTATCGTAATCCACATTACTTAATTCTGCTCCAAGCCTTGCGTTAAAATCCTCAATTTCGGTGACGGCTTTAATGCGGTAGTGGCCGCTCGGATCCTGCATAATGTTATCTTCTACCTCGTCGAAATCGTGTTCATCCTCGATCTCCCCGACAATTTGCTCCAGCACGTCCTCGATAGTCACCAGCCCCGCCACGCCACCATATTCATCTACCACAATAGCGATGTGATTACGATTACTGCGAAAATCCTTAAGCAACACGTTGAGTCGTTTGGATTCGGGGATAAATACTACCGGCCGCAGCATCTCTCGCACGTTAAACTCCTCCTCTCCGGCGTAATAGCGCAGTAGATCCTTTGCCAGCAAGATGCCGATCACGTTATTTTTATCGTTTTCGGTGACCGGAAAGCGGGAGTGAGCGGTTTCGATAATCAACGGGACGAACTTGTCCGGCGGTTCGGTGATGTCGATCACATCCATTTGTGAACGTGGAACCATGATATCGCGCGCCTGCATTTCGGATACCTGTATTACGCCTTCGATCATGCTCAGCGCGTCCGAATCGAACAGATTGCGCTCAAACGCGGAATGCAGCAATGCTACGAGCTGCTCACGGTCCCCTGGCTCGCGCAGGACCAAGGCACCGACGCGTTCGAGCCAGCCAGGTTTGGGAGGGTCATCCATGTTGTTGTGCCAATTGGTAAGCAAGAAGTCAGTTAATTGCGGATATGGATAACGAAATCACTTTGCCCAGACTCAGGATTCTTCCATAGCCAGCTGATATTCTGCGTAAGGATCATTATGTCCCAGTCTAATCATGATTTGGGTCTCCAGTTGCTCCATCACCGCTGCGGCGGTGTCATTTCCGTGATCGTAACCCTGAAGATGCAACACGCCATGGACCATAAGATGAGCATAATGCGCTGTCAGATTTTTATGCTGCTGCCTCGCTTCTTTTTCCACCACCGGCGCGCACAGCACGATATCGCCAGACAGAGGCCGAACATTGCTGTAAACGAAAGTCAGCACGTTGGTAGCGTAGTCTCTTCCGCGAAAGTCACGGTTGAGGCTGAGGCCCTCGGTTTCATCAACAATACGCAACACAATTTCCGCGTCTTGCATTAGTGCCGCTTTGACCCATTTGCGAAATTGTGGTCGGATGGGAACACCTCCGGGATGAATCGCGTATTGTGTTGTCAATTTCAGTTTTGCTTCCTTGCGGATAACTCCTTCGCGAAACTTGGGAATCCTAACCCTGGTTTTCATACTTTTGGTAGGCATTGACAATTCTTTGCACCAGCGGATGCCGCACTACATCCTCAGCGCCAAAATGCGTGAACGCGATGCCGCGTACTTTTTCCAAAACCTGTTGGGCCTCTACTAGGCCGCTTTTCTGATGCTTGGCGAGATCAATCTGAGTTACATCACCCGTTACCACAGCCTTGGAGCCGAAGCCGATACGAGTCAGGAACATTTTCATTTGCTCGGGGGTGGTGTTTTGCGCTTCGTCAAGAATGATAAAAGATTGGTTCAACGTGCGGCCGCGCATGAAAGCCAGTGGCGCAATTTCAATTGCGCTGCGTTCGAACTGCTTGCTGGTTTTATCAAACCCCATTAGATCGTAGAGCGCATCGTAGAGAGGGCGTAAATAAGGATCCACTTTCTGTACGATATCGCCAGGTAGAAAACCCAGGCGCTCGCCGGCTTCCACCGCTGGGCGCACCAGCACGATGCGGGCAACCATGTCACGCTCCAATGCATCCACGGCGCTTGCCACGGCAAGATACGTTTTTCCGGTGCCCGCCGGGCCGATGGAAAATGTGATGTCATGCTTCTGGATTTGTTGCAGATACTGGATCTGACGAGGCGTGCGGCCGCGCAGATCTCCGCGTCGGGTAATTAGCACGGGCGCTGTCGTTTCTGCCAAGGGAGCGTCAGCAGCACGTTTTCTCGCTTGTGAAGGATTCATCACCTCGATCAAGCCTAGTTGAATTTGCTCGATGCTTAGATGATGTTGCGCCTGGTCGTAAAAATTTCGCAGTGCTTCTGCAGCTAACAAGGTCTGGGCCGACTTACCGCGCAAGCTGAAATTTTCTCCCCGCCGTGCGATGGTGACATCAAGCACAGTTTCGATCTGCTTGAGGTTCTCGTCTAGCGCCCCGCACAGATTGGCAAGACGCTGATTATCGACTGGAGAAAATGAAATTTCGACAGACTGGGGTTTCAAAGGCTCGGTAAAGCAATGGTAAGGCTTAATTCTCGCAGTGATAGACGTACTTTGCAAGAAATGAAAGGCTTCATAGACGGAATTGATAAGCTACAAACCACCGTACAACCCAGCGAATTTCAGCAGATTGATACTGCGAAAACGTTTTAATTCATTACGGCGTAGTGATCCGAAAGAAGGACAGAAGGTTTTTACCGTCTGTCAACCAGGTTTTTACCGTCTGTCAACCGATGAGATCTACATATCAAAGTGTACCTACTTTGCATTGAAGATTGATTTGACAGTGTAGACCTGCACGAGTTGACATTGGAGCGGAGCCAAGCACCGTCTTAGCGCGGGACTTCGCCAGCCGATTTGGTACAGAATCCTATGCTTTCAAGGATTTGATTGCTGACCTTGATAGCGCTTTCTTGAATGCGGAATTAGGTTCTTCCGCGACGATGACCCCGAACCATACTGATCGATATATGCGCCTTGATGGTACTGGAAGGAAATATATCAGGGTGAGCGCGGCTCTTGTATTTGAATGGGCGCAGGAACACCGCGGCTACGTACAACCAGTGGGCGGGACGCACCGCCGGGTTCTACAGGCTCGAACTGCCAGATTTAACCAGGCGAGACATTGATATAGCCGATGCATGCATGGTCGGCCAGTTCCTCGATCGTTGCTGTAGACCAGTTCCGCCGCCTGGTCAAGCTGCTGCATAATTGAGCGCGCACGTTGACAGAGTGCGGCCCCCTTGTCCGTCGGCACCACCCCGTGTTGAGCGGTGCAGCAACTCGACCTTTAACACAGCCTTCAGATCACTGATACATTTGCTGATAACGGACTTCGACAAGCCCATGCGGGGGTGGGGCGCCGTGCTGATGCTCCCGGTTTCCATTGCCTGCAGAAAGGCCAAATATCATCAAGTCGATAATGCATTGTTCTGTATTTTCGAACGCTGATTTCGAAGAAAGACTGGTTCCGAAGCAATCTGGGAAAGAGTAATTTATAGACTATATTGAAGTAGAGTATGTAGCGATGACGCAATTAACGGGTCGCCGAGTCGCTCGGATGAATAATATAGCGATGCGGCTAACGGTGGCGAGCGACCAATGATGGAACCTTTATCCAGTGATTAGAAACATTCATCTCAAATTGCAGGGAAAGTTTCGCTCAGGCAAGCATCTCAGGGTAAATTGGTGATGGGAAAAAATCGACTGGAAGCGTTCAGCGACGGCGTCATCGCTATCATCATTACCATCATGGTACTAGAAATGAAGGTGCCGCATGGAGATGATCTTGCTGCACTGCACTCCTTAATTCCGGTATTTATTAGCTACGTGCTCAGCTTTGTCTATGTCGGCATTTTTTGGAACTATCACCATCATCTGCTTCATGCCCTACAAAAGATAAATGGACCCATCCTGTGGGCCAATCTGCACCTGCTGTTCTGGCTTTCTCTTCTCCCATTTGTCACTGGCTGGATGGGCGAAAATCACTTTTCCACTTGGCCGGTTGCGGTTTATGGCACAGTTCTGTTGATGGCCGCCATCGCCTATTCCATCCTGGAGCTTGCACTCACTAGGCTTCAGGGAAAGGATTCAGAGCTGGCTAAGGCTGTTGGTCATGATTTCAAAGGAAAGATATCTTTAGTTATCTATGCCGCAGCTATTCTATTCTCGTTCGTTAACCGGTGGATTGCTTTCAGCTTGTATGTGGTAGTGGCTGTAATGTGGGTGATCCCTGATCCCCGCATCGAAAAAAAGCTTAATAACTAGAAATTCTTGTTGAAAATGTCATTTTTGCCCTAACCCGTTAAAAAATTAGAGAGGAAACATCTCATGCAAGCAATAAAACTTGAGGCATCGGTCAAGAAGCTACAGCGCATCCAACGCAGTACAGACCGCCACTGGGTCGGCGATGGTTTTCCTGTGCGGACACTTCGGCTATTCGAATCTGGGGGCGACGATTAGCCCTTTCCTGCTACTTGATTACGCTGGCCCCATGGAATTCCCGCCAACAAGAAAACGCCTCGGTGTCGGGGGGCATCCGCACCGCGGGTTTGAGACGGTGACCATTGTCTATAGTGGCGAGGTCGAGCACCGTGATAGCTCTGGCGGCGGCGGTAAGATCGGCCCTGGCGATGTACAGTGGATGACTGCAGCATCTGGTCTGGTTCACGAAGAATTTCATAGCGGTGATTTTGCGGGACGTGGCGGGGTGTTTGAAATGGTCCAGTTGTGGGTCAACCTGCCCGCCAAGGACAAAATGTTGCCGCCGCGTTACCAAAATATTCTGAATAGCCAAATTCCTACCAGGAGTCTCCCTAATGGCCAAGGAAGCGTACGCGTCATCGCAGGCGAGTTCGATAGGCTTGCGGGGCCAGCCCGGACGTTTACGCCAATCCATGTATGGGATCTACGCCTAGCGAGCGAGCAACCGATTAACCTTGCTGTGCCCGAGGGCTACACCACATTGCTGGTAGTGCTCAAAGGTTCAGTGCACATCAATGGCGCTGAAACCATTGACGCGACGGAAGTTGGCCTGTTTGATCGGGCAGGTGATCACATCCGTATCAATAGCGCACAAAACGCAACAGTATTGCTGCTCTGCGGCGAACCGATTGACGAGCCGATCGTCGGGAGCGGCCCCTTCGTTATGAACAATGCCGAGGAGATTCGCCAGGCGATTGCCGATTACCAGAGCGGCAAGATGGGGCATATGCCGTCATGAACGCTTCCGAACAAATTCGGTTCCAGACGGCCCAAACGCTAATTCCTGAAATCCACCATGCGGCATGCTTAGTTCGTGGCACGTCGCGGTGAGATCAATACCTGGGATAGCCCTGATTTCGTTAAGGCTGTCGAAGTGACTGGGCACAAAACGCCAATCATTTGCCGGCACCCTCACCAGGGCCGGTGCTGGCCGTTCGCGGATTTAGCCCCGGAGCTCAGAAAGCGCCCGATCTGGCTCTATTTTACCATTGGCCGCATCCGTCCGCAGCGGAGGAGCCGGACCAAGATTGCGGCCGGTGTTGGTAACTATTGAATACGAGGTTGCATTGGATCAGCCGGGGGCTTTCCTGGATGCAATGCAGCCGCTCGGTTCAACCCGGCGGCGAGATGGCGCATTCGCCTGGGGCGTATTCGAGGATATTGCCACGCCCGGCCGTTACATCGAACTCTTCCAACTTGACTCATAATTCATCCCTTACGATTTCACCACGCAACGAATGTGATAGGGCGTCAGTGATTTTTACATCTATGAAATCGCCGATTTGTGCTGGGTTACCGGCGAAATTCACCATACGGTTGTTATCAGTGCGTCCGCAAAGTTCGTTGGCATTTTTTTTTGATACGCCTTCCACCAGAATACGCTGTATCGAACCGACCATGCACTGACTGATAGTCTGCGCCTGTTGGTTAATCCTTTCCTGCAAGCGTTGCAGCCGCTCCAGCTTGATTTCGTGAGGAGTATTGTCGGATAATCCTGCGGCGGGTGTGCCGGGGCGAGAGCTATAAATGAAGCTGAAGGAATCGTCGAAATGTAGCCCCTCAACCAGTTTCAGAGTAGCCTCGAAATCGGCCTCGGTTTCGCCGGGGAAACCGATGATGAAATCGGATGTCAATGAAATATCCGGGCGGGCGGCGCGAAGCCGGCGGACGATGGATTTGTATTCCAGCGCCGTATAGCCACGCTTCATCGCTGCCAGTATCCGGTCCGAGCCCGACTGAACCGGTAAATGCAAATGGCTTACGAGCTTCGGCAATTTTATGTATGCTTCAATCAGCCGCGCGGTGACTTCCCTGGGATGAGACGTCGTGTAACGGATGCGTTCGATACCGGGAACTTCACTGATATATTCGAGCAACAGCGCCAAGTCCGTGATCTCACTTTCTTCCCCGTATTCCATTGCGCCGCGATAAGCGTTGACGTTCTGCCCCAGTAGCGTCACTTCCTTGATTCCCTGGCTCGCCAGTTCCACGATTTCAAGCAGTACATCGGTCAAAGGACGCGAAATTTCCTCGCCGCGCGTATAGGGCACGACGCAAAAACTGCAATATTTGCTGCATCCTTCCATAATGGAAACGAACGCAGTTACACCTTCGATACGTGCAGGCGGTAGATGATCGAATTTTTCGATTTCAGGAAAGGAAATATCCACCTGCGGACGGCCAGTAACTTGCCGTGCTGAAATCAGTTGCGGCAACCGATGCAGCGTTTGGGGGCCAAATACCAGATCCACGTATGGTGCACGCTTCACAATTTCCGCGCCTTCCTGACTGGCAACGCAACCGCCGACGCCGATGAGCAGATTAGGGTTGGATTCTTTTAAATGTCTCACGCGTCCCAGATCGTGAAACACCTTTTCCTGGGCTTTCTCTCGCACGGAGCAGGTGTTGAACAGAATTACGTCGGCATCAACGGGGCTATCGGTTTTCTCCATGCCGTGCGCGGCATGGAGCACGTCCGCCATTTTATCCGAGTCGTACTCGTTCATCTGGCAGCCGAAAGTTTTGATGTAAAGTTTTTTAACCACAATTATATCGAAAGCGCTGCAATTGAATTATTCTGGAAATTGTGTTGTTGCTGTTATGCCAACTCAACCATGATAAAATCCAGTGAACCATAAATTGATTTATCCGCTGTTTCTTAGTCCGGCAGCCACGCCGTTAATGGTGAGTTGTATCGCGCGCTTTACCGCGTCTGCAGTATCGCCGGAACGATAACGGCGCAACAGCTCTACTTGCAGATGGTTAAGCGGATCGATATAGGGCGTGCGGTTACGAATGCTGCGAGCAAGCGTAGGGTTGTCCTGTAGCAATTCTGTGCGCTCCGTCACCGCGAATAACCATTTTACGCTGCGATCCCATTCCGCCTGGATGCGTCCGAAAATTTCCTCGCGTAAGGCAATATCGCTAACGAGTTCAGCGTAACGCGACGCGATGCCCATATCGGTTTTTGCCAGCACCATGTCCATGTTGGACAGCAGCGTTTGCATGAACGGCCAGGTGCGGTGCATTTCCTGCAGAAATTCGAGTCCCGTCTCACCGCGGCCTTCGCGCTGGACAAACGCTTCTACCGCGGTGCCGAAACCATACCAGCCTGGAATCATGGCGCGATTGACACCCCAGCTGAATACCCAGGGAATGGCGCGCAGATCTTCTATCAGGTCGGACTGCTTGCGCGATGGCGGGCGACTGCCAATATTGAGCCCGGCGATTTCCCTTATCGGTGTGGACTCCTGAAAATAGCGCTTAAATCCCGGCGTTTCATATACCAGATTACGATAGGCGGCGAGCGCATCGCCTGCCAGCACTTCCATAGTCTGGTAATAATCGACAGCGCGTTCACCTAGGGTATCGTGGCTCAACAACGTGGCCTCGACTGTGGCAGCCACCAGTGTTTCTAGATTACGCCGCCCAATTTCCGGATCGGCATATTTACTGCCGATGACTTCGCCCTGCTCGGTAATGCGTATCTGGCCGTTAACGCTAGCTGGAGGTTGAGCCAATATTGCCTGATAGCTAGGGCCGCCACCCCGCCCGACCGTACCACCGCGCCCATGAAAAAGCCGCAATTCAACGTTGTGCTTTTCGAATATTTTTGTCAGTTCGGTTTCTGCCTTGTAGAGTTCCCAGTTGGCGGCAAGAAAGCCCCCGTCCTTGTTGCTATCAGAATAACCGAGCATGACCTCCTGAACATTGCCGCGTGAATCCAGAAGCTTGCGATAATATGCCAACGAAAATAACTCGTCCATAACGACGCTGCAACCCCGCAAGTCTGCAATGGTTTCGAACAATGGGACGATATTGACATGCAGACGCGGCGTTTCGCCCGCTTGCAACAGTCCCACCTCCTTCAGCAACAGCGCAACCTCCAGCATGTCGGAAACGCCGTCGGTTTTGGAAATGATGTAATTTGGCAGCGCGGCCCGGCCAAAACGCCGCTGAATTTCGGCGGCTGTTTGCAAAATGCACAGCTCGCTCTGGACGAGTTCGGAATAATCCAGATAAGGCGAGCGCAGGGGGCGCGGACTGCTAATCTCGGTCATCAGCCAGTCTAAGCGTTCTGTCTCGGCCAGTCCGGCATAACCCTCGCGGTGGGCTCCGTACTCGAATAATTCCGCCACCACCTGCTCATGCACATTACTGTGTTGGCGCATGTCCAGCGGCGCGAGATGAAAGCCGAACACTTCTGCCGCACGTCGCAGGTGGCGTAAATCCGCGCGTGCCAATAAGCTCGATTTGTGATGCTTGAGCGAGTGGATGACGATATCGAGGTCATGAACAAACTCTATGCTTTCCGCGTAAGGCCTGCTGAGACCGACCGGACGTCGCTGTCTGACTACGTGACCGAGCCCCTGACTGGTAGCGGCCAGACGCGCATAAATACCAATCAACGCACGCCGGTAAGGCTCATCGGCACGGCTGGCGGCCTGGTCTGGCGAAGCCTCGGCCAACTCTGCCAATTCGTCATCCACGCCAACTAAGCGCTCCGTCAGACTTAACTTGCGGCCAATCTGGTGTACTTCACCCATGTAATAATCAAACGCCAGCGCCGATTGACGCTCAGCCGCGTGCAGCATTACCTCATGGGTAACGAAAGGATTGCCGGCGCGGTCGCTACCTATCCAGCTGCCAATGCGTAGAAACGGCGGAATTAGTGGTGCACGCGCGCCCATCCGCCGCTCAAGAAAATCTTCAATTTCCGCATACAGACGCGGTACCTCGGTAAGAAAAGTGTAACGGTAATAGGCTAGGCCATTCTTGATTTCATCATACACAGACAGGCGTTCAGTACGCAGCATGCGTGTCTGCCACAGTATCTGAATGGCACAGCGCAATCCCTCTTCGTTGCTGCGTAGCTCGTCGGGTGTAAGCTGCATGCGGTCACGTTCGTTTAAAAGGTGCGCAAT
This sequence comes from Pseudomonadota bacterium, assembly GCA_030856655.1. Lineage (GTDB taxonomy): Bacteria > Pseudomonadota > Gammaproteobacteria > Burkholderiales > Nitrosomonadaceae > Nitrosospira. Next base: position 11,361 of record JALYOY010000185.1, read on the forward strand.
AGTCAGTTGGCAATCGAGAATGCTTTTGCGTTGCACTTCAGTTGGATGTGCGGTCAATACCGGCGAAACGACCGCTTTGGCGAAGAATCTGGTTAATGCAGCGCCGTCGGCCCCGCTGGAAAGAACCCGATCCAACGCAAGCGCCACGCTGCCCGCCTGAGGTGGTGATCCTGCTCGAAGATGGGTACGGCGACGGCGATTGTGATGCATATCCTCAGCAATATTGGAAAGTTGCGAGAAATGGCTGAATGCCCGCACCACCGCGACAGTCGCCTTATTGCTCAACTGGTTGAGTATCATATCAAGTTCGTGCCGCGCCTCCGGGTCTTGCTCGCGGCGGAACCGAATTGCGGTTTGGCGAATGTTTTCCACGAGATCGAAAGTGGGCTCCCCTTCCTGCTCGCGCAAAGTATCACCCAGCAGGCGCCCCAGCAGGCGGATGTCCTCACGTAAAGGATCATCCTTAACCGGCCTGTCTTTATTGTCAACGTGATTCTTGTCGAAGCTTTCGCTTCGGGAAGCAAGGGAACTCATAACGAACCTTTTGCATTGTACCTACGAGCGGATGCTCCTTTGTACTTCAATCCAGGTTGGCGCTGGCATGCTAAAATAAAATTAACAGCGTCCCGTAATTTTCTCTTTGTTATCGCAATAATAATGCCTAATTCATCCATACCTGCAAAAATCGTTATTGCGACACGGGAAAGTATGCTTGCCTTGTGGCAGGCAAATTTCATCCGCGAGCGGCTGGCGGAATTATACCCGCAAACTGAAATCAGCATATTTGGCATGACGACTCGCGGCGACCAGATACTCGACACGTCGCTCTCTAAAATCGGTGGCAAGGGATTGTTTGTTAAGGAACTGGAACAGGCGCTCGAGGATAGGCGCGCCGATATCGCGGTGCATTCGATGAAGGACGTGCCGATGAATATGCCATCGGGGTATACGCTGGCAGCCATTGCCGAACGTGAAGATCCACGCGACGCTTTTATTTCCAATCAATATGCCGATCTCGAAATGCTCCCCGCTGGCAGCGTGGTAGGTACTTCCAGCCTGCGGCGCGAAAGCCAGTTGCGCGCCCACTTTCCGCACTTGCAAGTCCGGCCGCTGCGTGGCAATGTACAGACGCGGTTGCGCAAGCTGGATGAAGGGCAGTTTGCAGCGATTATTCTGGCGGCGGCGGGACTAAAACGGCTAGGACTGGCGGCCCGTATTACCGCACTGCTGAGTCCTGAACTGAGTTTGCCGGCGGTGGGACAGGGAGCGTTGGGAATCGAGTGCCGGGCTGATCGATCCAATTTGATAAAACTTATGCAGCCATTACATCACCTTGAAACCGCTCAGTGTGTGGAGGCTGAACGCGCTATGAGCCGAGCGCTGGGCGGAAGCTGTCAGGTACCTCTGGGTGGTTTCGCGGAAATCACCGGAGAGGTGTTGCGACTGCGCGGATTTGTCGCTACCCCCGATGGAACGTCCATAATAAGTGATGAATTGAGTGGCGAGCCCGAGATGGGGGCGGTTATTGGCGCGCGCTTGGCGCAGAAATTGAAGGTGCGGGGTGCGGGAGAAATTCTGGCAGCGCTGGAATTAGTGCCGACCGAGCCTGTGAGTCATCCGTGACTAAACCGCTCGCAGGCATTAATATCTTGGTCACGCGTCCAGTTCACCAGGCTAGCGGTCTTGCCGCCAAAATTTGTGCAGCGGGTGGAACTGCACTTTTGTTTCCAGTGCTGGAAATACTGGATACGAAAAATCAGCGTGGGTTGCTAGATATAGTGGCACGTCTCGATGAATTCGACCTTGCAATTTTTATCAGCCCCAACGCGGTCGATAAGGCAATGAGTCTGATACGCGAAAAACGAACATTGCCCCCAAGATTAAAAATCGCGGCGGTTGGCCAGGGCACCCGCAGGGTGTTGAGAAATTTTGGCATCGATGAGGTTGTCGCACCGACCACGCATTTCGACAGCGAGGCTTTACTGGACATGGATGACTTGCAACAGGTTCAGGGCAAGCGCGTCGTGATTTTTCGTGGCGACGGCGGGCGCGAATTGCTAGGGGATGAGCTGCTGAAACGGGGCGTCGCCGCGCTCGAATATGCGGAATGTTACCGCCGTGCCAAGCCGAACGCTGATACCGCCTCGCTACTTCGAGCGTGGGAAAATAACAAGATGAGTGCAATTACGATAACCAGTAGTGAAGGGCTGCGCAATTTATTCGATATGGTTGGCCAGCCGGGGAAAATATGGCTCAAGAAAACCCCGTTATTCGTCTCTCACGAGCGCATAGCGCAAACCGCAAGCAAACTCGGACTCACTCATGTGGTTCTTACCGCTGCTGGAGATGACGGTTTGCTGCAAGGTTTGCTAAATTATTTTCGATTAGAGACCAGAAGCGAGGGTTGCGCTTCAACCTAACTCCGTCCTGCAACGAGCTTACAAAACATGAAGGTCAAGCGATGTAAAAAGCCATTGTGGGCCCGGCGCCGAGCTGAGAAACGAGTGAAAAAGGAGCTGAATATGAGAGGCCAACTCCCGGATCCAGGCTCAAACAAACCATGAGTGCAGATATTCAACATATCGATATCGATACCGATACTGATCAATCGCAAGGATTGCGTGCAGCATCGCCTAAGCGCATCAATTCGGCATTGATTCTTGTCATCATTTTTACCGTGATCTTTGCACTTGTTATGGCATGGCAGTGGTATGACACGCGTAACCAGATTGCCGGTTTGCAACATGAGTTGGCAAAGCGCCTGGCCGAGGCGGATGTGTCGGGTAAAGAATCGCGCAACCTTTCGACCGAGGCTACCGAAGCAGGTCGCCGCACAGAAACAAAGGTCAATCTGCTCGAAGCCAAGCTGGCCGAGTCGCAGAGCCAGCAATTGGCATTGGAGGCGCTCTACCAGGAGCTTACGCGTAATCGCGATGAAGCAACGCTGGAGGAAATAGAGCAATTGCTGCTTATTGCCAATCAACAGCTACAGCTGGCAAGCAATGTCAAGGCTGCCCTGATCGCGATGCAAGAGGCCGATGCCCGATTGCAGCGTATTGACCGTCCGCAGTTATCCCCCTTACGTAAAATCCTTGCGAAGGATATGGATCTTTTAAAAGCTGCGCCGTATGTTGATACCGCGGGAATCAGCCTGCGCCTTGACAGTCTCGCAGGAGAGGCTGATACGCTGCCGTTGGCAATGGAATTCCGCCCACCTGAAGTCGGTCCTTCTGCGGGACAAATTCCCGCAACAGAAGAAAGTGTCTGGCTTAAGTTCGCGCGAGCGGCATGGGAGGACGTGAAGCGGCTGGTGCGCATCCAGCACATGGATAAGCCAGATGCCGCCCTGTTATCGCCCTCACAAGCATATTTTCTGCGTGAGAATTTAAAGTTACGCCTGCTATCGGCTCGGCATGCGCTGCTTGCTCGCGATGGGGCCAGCTTCAAGATCGATCTCAACGCGGCTCTGGACTGGATCAACCGGTATTACGACAACAAATCGGAATCTGTCGTCAATATGCTGGAAGCGTTGCATCAGTTGAAAGACAGCGAAGTCGGAATCGAAATGCCTCGTATTTCTGCCAGCCTCGACGCGGTACGCAACTACCGCCTCGCGCGCGACAGGGGGAATAGATAATCCTCGGTCCGGTAGTTGCCTGCTCATTTTCCACTTTCTCGTTATGATTCATGAAGACTTTCTACGCCACTGGACCTTCGCCTTAATGGTAGATTCGCCCCAACTGTCGGATTTAGGATGAAAGGAGTGCTCTGGCTGCTGGCGTTGTTTGCCATTGCAGTGGCGGTAACGCTTGCGGCAAAATACAACAACGGTTATGTGCTGGTGGTGGCGCAACCTTATCGCATCGAGCTATCCCTTAGTTTGCTGGCGGTATTGCTCGCAGTGACGTTTTTTATCGCCTATTTTGTGGTGCGGCTCGCTGTCATTACCCTGCGATTACCAACGGAAGTAAGCGAATTCCGCCTACGTCGCCGCCGCGAAAAAGCGCGAAGGATGATGCTGGATGGGCTTAAGGCATTTTTCGAAGGCCGTTACGCCAAGGCCGAGAAAGCTTCCGCTGCTGCGCTGAAATTGAAAGAGTCTTCCGCGGATATCGCGATTAATGCCATAGTTGCTGCCCGATCCGCGCACGAGCTGAGAAGATATCCTCAGCGCGATGAGTTTATGGCCGTAGCGGAACTTAATGCACCGGAAGAAATAGCGTTGCGATTGGTGACTCAAGCCGAGTTGTTGCTGGATGAACATCGGCCGGGAGAAGCACTGAAGATATTGCAATCCATGGGCGCGACGGGAACGCGCCAGCACACTGCCGTACTGCGGCTTGAGCTGAAAGCACAGCATCAGTTGGAAAACTGGGACGCGGTACTTGACCTGCTCAGGCAGCTGGAACAACGTAACGCCTTCGATAAGGCGATGATAAGGCAATTACGCTGCAATGCTCATGTAGAAAATCTCAAAAGTAAAATATCGAATCCACAGGAGCTAAAAGACTATTGGCAAACTATATCTTCAGGGGACAAGAAAGACAGCAAATTGGCTGCTGCTGCCGTCCGTGCTTGCACAGTGATTGGCGAGGGCATAACAGCTCACCAGATCATTGAACAAAGTCTGGATGGACAATGGGATTCCGAATTAGCCGAGCTGTATGCGGAATGTCTCGGAAACGATGCAATCAGGCAAATTGAGCGCGCCGAAGCATGGCTTGAATCTCATACCAATGACGCCTGCTTGCTGCGTGCGCTCGGCAAGCTTTGCATCCATTGCGAGCTCTGGGGCAAGGCACAAAACTATCTGGAAGCGAGCCTATCGCTGGAAGCCAGCCATCCAACCCATCTCTTGTTAGCACAGTTAAACGAGAAAATCGGCAGACCCGAACTGGCAAAGGATCATTATGGTAAGGGGCTGGAACTTGCATTGAAGCGGCTAAAAGCCTGCCGGACTTGAGGAATCGAAGCGAAAAAGTGACTGGTGAGGACAGTTTTGAGGATCTTAAAAACCATCAGTTTTTCTACATAGCGTATAAAATCGGGGATAAGGACTTAAGGTTTTGGTTCGCTTGGCGAAGCAGTAAATGCATCGGAAAAAAATTCATCTTCCGGCAGACGGCGCAATTTGGTGAAATCCATATGCGCAGCTTCGACCATAGCTGGTGCGCCACAGGCATAGACCTGATACCCAGCGAGATCGTCGAAGGCTTCCAGCACGGCTTGATGCACCAGGCCGGTTCTTCCGTTCCAATTATCTGTCTGCAACGCTTCGGA
>JALYOY010000199.1 GCA_030856655.1 Pseudomonadota bacterium
CGTGTGGGGCGTGGATGCAAAAACTTACATATTTATTCCTTTGCTTGGGCCCAGCAGCAACCCGGATGTGTCGGGCATTCCTGTCGCCGTATTTACAAATGGTCTTTTCTATAAAGGTATTTTTGTAATTGGTGCCCCTGTTACGGTGCCGCTTTCCATTCTGGGCGTCATTGACAAGCGGGCGAGGCTATCAGGTCCCATGCGGATCCGCGACGATGCCGCGGTGGAGCCTTACCTATTTGTGCGTGACGGCTACCTGCAACAGCGCAAGCATCTGATATACGATGGCGATCCGCCCCCCGAAAGCTACGATGACCCCGCGCAGGAACCTCAGGGCAAGCCATTGCGCTGAACCTAAAGAAACGCCTGCAGCGCTCAAAAGTAGTATTTCTGTTGCAGGCAGCCGCCATTCCAGCGAAGCGAGAACCCGGTAGCTTTGAAAGCCATAGATTCCCGCTTTCCCGGGAATGATGGAGCAATCTATTGCTTGCACGCAGCTCCTATCCCAGTATTCCTGCCGCTTAGCTCAAGCGACTATGCGAAAACGCCACTAACCGCAATGAGGAAATCTTGCGGAGTCAGGGATCAATTTTTCCACGGCGCGATACCTCCACTTGCCATGCTCCTCGCCGAATATTTTCCTTATTCCTACCCAGCGCGAACATGGAAGTCAACGCTTATCCTGGTGCTCATCCTATTCCCGCTAGCAAATGGCGCAGACGGGGCGCATCAGTCAGAGGCAAAGAATAAGCCGCCGGCTATCACCATTTCCGCGCCCGAATCGCTACAGGACTTGCTGAAGACTCATTTTCAGCTACCGGCCGCACCGTTTGCGGATGAAATCGCCCGTGCTACTTTCATGCGGCGGGCGCAACAGGAAATAAGCGAACTCCTCGCTATTGAAGGTTATTTCATGCCCATGATAACGCTGCATCACGCTTCGCCTGATGAAGTCCAGGTACTGGAGGTGACGCCTGGCGCGCGCACGATGGTTGCTGAAGTCAGCATCGAGTTCAAGGGAGATCTGGCGATGGACGAACCCGAACGGCGCGCGCGCATTTCAAAGCTACGCTCTGCCTGGCCGTTGGGTGTTGGCGTGCCGTTTCGCTCGCCAGCCTGGGAAGAGGCTAAGGCGGCATTGATATCCGCCGTGGCACAGGAGGACTATGCCGCGGCGGTGATCGACGAAAGCAGGGCGGAAGTAGATCCCGCTTCATCCCGCGTCCGGTTATTGGTAATCGTGGACTCCGGGCCCCCTTTCCGCTATGGAAATGTCGTGATAAAGGGGCTCAATCGTTATGATCAAACGCTGATAAATGGCCTTGCCCCATTCAAGCCCGGGGATCCTTATCGGCGTAGTCAACTGCAAGCTTTCCAGACCAAATTACAGAATCTGGCTCAGTTCAGCTCAGTCGTAGTCAATATCGAACCCGACATAACGAGACATCAGGCGGCTCCTGTCGAGGTAGCTCTATCAGAGGCGCAGGCGCAGCGTGTATCGTTCGGTGGGGGCTACAGTTCCAATACCGGCGCTCGAGGCGAGATCAACTACAGCAACTACGACTTTCTCAATCACGCTTTGCGTCTAACCAGCGGTTTGCGTATTGAGCAAAAGCGCCAGACGCTGTCCGCGTCCGTGGATAGCGTGCCGAACCTTGCGGGCCGCTGGTTTTCTCTAGGAGCGCTCGTCGATAGAACGTTTATCCAGGAACTGGAAACCATACGTCAGAGAATTGGCCTGACCCGCAACCAAATTTTAGGGAAAATCGAAACGCGTGTCGGCGTTATTTGGCAACGGGAAGATCGGCAGCCACAAGGGGGGCTGCAAACAATCAATCAAACACTCGCCTTGGATGGGCAGTTCTACTATCGTTCGGTAGACAATCCCCTATTTCCGCGGGATGGCAGCGTAACGGAGTTGCGCGTTGGCGCCGGTAGCCGGCAATTGCTGTCTGATCAGGATTTTCTGCGTACTTATATCCGGCATCAGTTCTGGCAGCCTATCGGCAAACGCGATGTATTGTTTTTGCGTGGGGAAGCAGGATATACGCTTGCCGATTCCCGCATTGGCATTCCTCAGGAATATCTGTTCCGCGCGGGGGGTATCCAGTCTGTACGGGGATATGACTTCAATAGCTTAGGCGTACAGGAAGGCCGAGCGATCGTTGGTGGAAGGGTGATGGCGACCGGTACCATTGAATACAACCACTGGCTTACGCGGGAATGGGGCGCCGCCGTATTTACCGATGTCGGCGGTGCGGCCGACACCCTCCAGCGTTTTGATCTATCGGTTGGTTATGGGGGCGGAGTCCGGTGGCGCAGTCCGGTGGGGCCGTTGGCATTGGATCTTGCACGAGGCCACAGCGATGGCAAATTGCGGCTGCATTTTTCGATTGCGGTGGCATTCTAACGGCGACATGGAAAATCAAACTGAAAAGTCTCTCGTGAAAAAATGGCGATGGCAGAGGCCAGCCTGGCTGCTTGCAGTTCTCCTTGCCATCATTGCGGGTGCCGGCGTCTGGTTGGCAACCAGCAATTCGGGGCTTCGGTCTCTTGGGTCGGCAGTATCGCATCTCAGTGGGGGTAACCTGACCTTTGAAGGGCTGGACGGAGCGCTGTCCAGTTCGATCAGTGCACAAACCATGCGTTTTGCAAGCGACGATCTGCTTATCGTCGCACGAGATGTACAGCTGACCTGGCAACCAGCGGCGCTGAGATCGGGCCGGTTGGAGGTAATGGTATTGGCAGCGCAAGAGGTGGACGTAGTTTCACCTCCATCCTCGCGACAAGAATCTCTGCCGGCGAGCCTGGAGTTGCCCGTTTCGCTATCTTTGCAAAAACTCGGTATCGGTACACTGAGGGTAATGCATGAGGAAGGCGGCAGGCCGAATTTTACTGCGGGCGATCTCACGGCGCGGTTGGAGAGCGATGGCCGCAGCCATCGCTTGTCCGATTTGAGCGCACGCCTTGATTTCGGCAGATTAACCGCTGCGGGCCATATAACTGGAACCAAACCCTTCGACCTCCACGCTCAGGCCGAGCTTGCAGGAATCGATGTCCCGGCCCTTGAAATACCAGAGATGCCGGGCGCGCGCATTTCCGCCACCATTACCGGCAACCTGGAGCAACTCGACATCAGCGCGAAAGGGGGTGGAGCCGGGTTGACAGGAGAAGGCAAGGCTCAACTACGACCTTATGCCCCGATTGCAATCGCCAGGCTATGGCTGTCGGTGAGTGGTCTCGACCCGCGTGTTTTTTTGGGCGATGCGCCAAAAGCCAGCCTTGCTTTGCAAGCTGACTTGCGGGAAACCACTGCCGGGCAGCTCGAAGGTAGCGTTACGGTCGAAAACAGTGCTTCCACGCCCCTCGATCAGGGCGGCCTGCCCCTGCTTCAAGCGCGTGCGCACCCAATACTTTCCGCAGAATTGTTTCAGTTAAATGACTTGAGCCTAATGGTCGCCGGTGGCGGTACAATTTCAGGCGATCTGGTCTGGCAACCGGAGGAGGCGGTGGGATCGGCGGATCTAACGATGGTTCAAATTGATCCGGCCAGATTGGACACGCGGCTGCGCGCAGCCAGCCTCAGCGGGAAGGCGAAGCTCAGCGGCGGCGCCAAGGGACAGCAAGGGGTTCTCATGCTTAGGGACAAGGCACTGCATATGGATGTTTCGGTAGCAAGAACGGATGAGATCGTGACGCTGGATAAGATGCACCTCAGGCATGGCCGCTCCGCGCTGACAGGCCACGGGAAGTTAGGATTGATCGGGCAACGGCCATTCCTCTTTGAAGGCAAGCTCCAGAGATTCGATTTTTCGGCTTTTGCACAGACGCCGCGTACGAACCTCAACGCGACGCTCGAATTGCGAGGAGAGCTGGAACCGGCGAGTGAGAGTCGGATGGCAGGTGGGGCAGCAGGCACGGTACGCTTCAAGATGGAAAACAGTCTTATAGCGGAACAGCCTGTGAGTGGCAATGGCCGCATTCAATTCACGGGTTCCCGTGGAGTTTCAGGGGAGACCCCAGGGTGGGCTTCGGGGGAGCTTGAATTACGGCTCGGTATCAATCGGTTAATGGCGCGTGGCGGCTTTGGCCGCAAAGGCGATCAGTTGCAATTAGAGCTTTCCGCACCCGTTCTCGCGCAAGCGGGACACGGATTCGGCGGCTGCCTGACTGCCCAGGCGGCACTGCGTTTTGCCGGTTCCGCGGCAACTGGTTTTGAATGGCCGGATATCACCTTTCACGCCAAGGGCCACGATCTTATTTTTCCTGGCGACCACAATCTGGCGGATTTTTCGATTGATGGCGCGTTACATAGCGATTCAGTTGCGTTAAAGGCAACGGCCGCACATTATGCGACAAAGAAGACGACTCACCTGAGAAGCCTGCGGCTGGAAGTTGAAGGCAGCAGATCAGAGCACGAATTGCGAACGGTCGCCCACCTGAGGGAAGACTTGAATCTGACGCTCAAAGCCAGAGGAGGCTTGAAAAAGGTCCCGCAAAAATTGCAGGATTGGCGGCGGTGGCAAGATGCACAGTGGCTTGGGGAACTTGCCGAACTATCCGCGGCGGGTCAACTGCCCTTTTATCTCACGAGCGCCGCTCCCTTGGAGATTAGTAAAAAAAACGTGTTGCTCGGCGCAACGCGGCTTGACATCGCCGGCGGCAACGTAAAAATCGGCGAGACCGAATGGAACCCGCAGAAATGGAGTAGCAGAGGCAGTTTTACCGGCGTCAGACTGCGTGCGGGCGGCGTAGCGGAAGGGGAAGGGGAAAATAAGGAAGCACTTCGTCTGGGCGGAGAGTGGGACATTTCGTCCGGGGCGCAATTGACGGGCCGCCTTAAGGTGGCGCGGGAAGGTGGTGACTGGGTGTTGCCGGGAAATCCGCCGCTTCCGTTGGGCTTGCAAACGCTTCAGATTGCTGCACAAGTCGCTGACGGAAGATTAACGGGAGAATTGAAAGCACAAGGCAAGCGTTTGGGAATGGCGAATGGCAGCGTCTCCATTCCCATAGCCAGGTCTCCCCATTCCATTACCAATTGGACACTGCTGCCGAGCTCAGCCCTCGCGGGGCAGGTAGCCGTCAATCTGGATGATATTTCCTGGATCGGACCAGCCATCAATAGCAATGTGAGAAGTAGCGGTAGGCTTGCATTGCAAGCGGAGGTAGTCGGCACTGTCGGGACACCACGTTTAAAAGGACGGATACGGGGCGCCGATCTGGCGCTGGCCTTATTGGACCAGGGAGTGCAGCTTGAGCAAGGTACACTGGCGGCACGTTTCGATCAGGAATCCTTGCATATGGACATTCTGGATTTCACGGCGCCGCATCAACCACCGCCCAGCGACCGTTTACTCAAAAAAGCGGGCCTTGCAACAGATGCGGGCAGTTCTCGGCCATCGGGTCTCATGGGTTTCATAGGAGAGTTCGGCAACCTGGGTTTCACGAATCAACCGCAGCCTAGCGACTACTCGCTTGAGACTCTGAAACTTCCGGAAGGCCCAGGCAGCCTACGGGCATCCGGTACCATGAACCTCATGGGTAAGCACGGCAATTTGGAAATCACAGCCAGCCGTTTGCCGCTGGCACAGCGGCCGGATCGCTGGATTATCGCTTCCGGAAGCGGTCGCGCCAGCCTCGAAAAAAACGTGCTTACACTGGAAGGAAATCTTGTCGCGGATGCCGGTTTAATTGCTCAACCAACTGCGGGCCGCCCGCACCTGCCGGACGACGTCATCGTTATGGGGCAAAAGCTGCCGGACCGGAAAGGGCCACGGATCGGCGTGGAGGCTACACTGGATCTGGGCCAACAATTCTTTATACGGGCTTCTGGCTTGGAGGGACGGCTGGCTGGTCAGTTGCGCTTACGCGGCGAGCCCGGGCAACCACTGCGAGCTATCGGCACTATCATGGCTCGCAACGCGAATTTCGACGCGTATGGCCAGCGCTTGGCGGTGGAGCGCGGAATAGTTAATTTTCAGGGTCCGATCGACGATCCTGGATTGAACGTGCTTGCTCTGCGCAAGGGATTGCAGGTAGAAGCCGGCGTCGAGGTAACCGGCAGCGTGCGTCAGCCCAGAATACGGCTCGTATCCACTCCCGTTGTGCCGGATGTGGAGAAACTTTCGTGGATTGCGCTAGGTCGCCCCTCTGACGCAAAGGCCGATGCGTCGCTGCTGTTTGCCGCAGCGGGTGCTATCCTGGGCGGCCAATCCGGCGGTATCACGAATAAAATCAGCCAGGCGCTCGGAGTGGATGAGCTCACCATACGGCAAGCGGGAACCCGCGACATTCTGGCCGGACAGATCGGCGTTGTCGGCAAGCGCCTTTCGAGCCGCGCCTATATCAGCTACGAGCAGGGACTAACGGCCGCGGCTGGCCTGACCAAACTGACCTATTCCCTGACTCCGAAATTCACTGTTGTCACGCGAGCCGGTATTGATAACGCGATAGATGTGCTTTACACTTTGCGTTTTGACTGAGCGCCTTAGCGAA
>JALYOY010000215.1 GCA_030856655.1 Pseudomonadota bacterium
TGGGCAGAAAAACGCCTGATGAAGCTTATGCCGTGATGTTGCCGACGGTTAAACTGGCAGCGTGAGAATCAGCAGAGATTCCACTTAAAAAACTCCGGCCGCTGTTCAAACAAGTGGGGCCAGCTCTGACGGTCGATTTGATTCCATTCCCTTTCAAATATTTCTCTTTATTTCCGCCTGTCAACTTGTCCGCCGTATACTGGCCGATATACGATATTTTAAGATCTCTCAATTAATGGTTCGCGATGAGAAAAGAGACGGTCATAATAGGAGGCGGCTTTGCCGGGATAAACCTGATGAAGCATTTAGCTAACGAGGCGGATTTTCATGTCACGTTAGTCGATATGAATAATTATAATTTTTTTGCCCCGCTTTTGTATCAGGTTGCCACGGGCTTTCTGGACGTATCCAATATTTGCTATCCCTTTCGCAAATTATTTCGTGATAAAAAAAACATAAGCTTCCGTCTGGGCGGTCTGCAAAAGGTAATTCCTGAAGAAAATAAAGTGCTCTTGTCCACCGGTGAGTTATCTTACGATTACCTCGTTCTCGCTACCGGCACTGAGAGCAATTATTTTGGCATGGAAAATATTCGCAAGGCCGCGCTTCCGATGAAAACAGTGGATGATGCTATAGAAATACGAAATTACATGCTTCAGAAAATGGAAGAAGTCGTCATTGCGGGCGACGAAACGGAAAAAAAGAAACTTGCTACTGTCGTAATAGCCGGTGGCGGACCCACCGGTGTCGAGATTGCCGGCATGCTAGCGGAGATGCGCGAAAATATCCTGGAAAAAGATTACCCCGAATTAAGTAGGCATAATGCGCCTATTTACCTAGTAGATGCCGCACCAACGTTGTTAACGGCAATGAGCGAAAAATCACAAAAATATGCTTACGATACTTTGGTGGAAATGGGCGTGGAAGTGCGGCTGAATACCCAGGTAAAAGATTATATAAACCATACAGTGATCTTTGCGAATGACGAGTCGATTCAAACCAGCATCCTATTTTGGACCGCTGGGGTTGCTGCAAAAGTATTCGAGGGTATGGCGCCCGAGCACTATGGAGGGGGCAACCGGCTGCTCGTGGACGAACATAACAAAGTGACGGGAACACAAAATATCTATGCTATCGGCGATACCTGTTTAGTGGCTACCGATAGGAGTTTTCCTCGGGGGCACCCCCAACTGGCACAGGTAGCGCTTCAGCAGGGTAAGAAACTGGCTGAGAATTTTATTGCCGCGCTAGATAATAAACCATTAAAGCCATTTGTCTACCATGACAAAGGCTCTATGGCAATTATCGGAAGAAGTAAAGCAGTGGCAGATCTCTCTGGACCGGGAATGCATTTTAATGGACTTATTGCGTGGGTGATGTGGTTGTTCGTACACCTTTTTTCCTTGATCACTTATCGCAATAGATTCATGACGATGGTTAACTGGGTAGTGACTCTGCTTACAAAGGATCAGTCTTTAAGAATGATTGTCAGGGCACGGCCGCAGCGGAAGGAGTAACCGCAAGTTAAGTAAACGATAGTCAAGACGTAGACCTCGCAAAGTCTAGAGTGCACATGGCTTGTGTCGACCGGACGACGCGAAGCGCCCGTCAAAGTATCGAGCTTTGACGGGCGCTCAGCTTTCCTGGCGTAGCCAGTAAATTACGCCATTGAAGTCAACGGGACTGAATGCGGCCTTGGGCGTCGCCGCCGTATCCGATCGTTCCAACGCCGTTATGTATTCCTGAAAACAGCTGTCGCGAATCAAATCCACGCCTGGCTCATACGTTGAGGCTGAAGCGTTGGCCTGAATGTTTTCCACAAATGATTTTAGCGCTTTTAATTCCGCCGAATATTCGTCAGAACACCGGTAATTCAACTCCTGCTCAAGCCACTTGACGCGTGCGAATAACTCCCCGGAATTTATGATATTTTGCATATTGGCGATGGGCTTGGATTCCACGGCTATCTCCTTATTCATTTGGTCGTCGGGCTAGAGTGGCGGTATGGCTGCGCGGCACGGTTTGTCAATGTATTCTGCCAGATTCGCTTTGCGGATTAAAGGCGAGCCGGATTAAGGATGCCTTTGTGTCGAACCGTACAGAAGTATTTCCTTTTACAAGAGAATATTAAATGGGATCGCCTTCTGGGCGTTCATTTTAGCGGGGACATAAAATGCTGGGGGACGGAAAATCGGTAGTCCTGTCGTTTGACGACGGGCCCGCGCCCTTGGGCGCGCTGGAGGGTATCCTGCGCACGCTGCAGGAAAATGAAATCAAGGCGGAGTTTTATGTTCTCGGCAGCGAGGTTGAACAATATCCTGACGCAGCGAGAATGATCGTCCGCCAGGGTCATGACATTCAGAATCATTCATGGGGCCATCCCGATCTGGCGAGGGCGTCCGAGCAGAACGTCAGACGGGAACTTGAGCAGACGCAGAACGTTATCGAAGCGACCACTGGAGCAACGCCGACGAAAATTCGTCCGCCGTATGGCGCCGGAGGTTTTCGCGGCAATGTTGATCCGGAACTGGCCCAGGTCGCCCGTGAGTTATCGCTGACCATCGTGACTTGGGATATCGATACGGAAGATTGGAAAGCGCCGAAGGGGTTGGGTCCGGAAAAGATAAGAGACATCGAGGTCCAGTTTACGCAACAGCTGCGCAAGGACTCGTTCAATGTACTGA
>JALYOY010000220.1 GCA_030856655.1 Pseudomonadota bacterium
CCGTGCTTTCCGTGCACGAGGATTGCGGCGCGGGCGCCGTGAAAGAGGATCTTTTCAAGGCGGCGGATACCGCCCGTTCCATGGGATTCGATCCCAGATTATTTTTTATCAAGCTCGATGGAACCTGAGAAGAAGTTAAGGCAGGCTAAACGGGCCGGCTCGTTTAGCTAGCATAAACAAACGAAGGATATGACCTGCTGTTCGGCGCATAGCATGAATTGGTGGCTGAATTTGTTAAAACAGCCTATTTAACGCCAAATGGACCAGGCAACGGGAGCAGGGTTGCGATGAACCTGAGGCGTACGCGCTTAAGCGCACGCATATGGACGCTGGAATTCTGCATGGAGTTATTTCTCCTGCGCGATCCTTTTCCATGCCTGCACCACCTCGATACCGGTCCTGGGGTGCTGTGCGAGCTTTGACCATCCGTGGCGCCTGAGTAGTTGATAAACCGTCGACGTCGACACTGACCTCCCCACACATCGTTCAAGTTCTGCTTTCAAGTGCGGAATATGAAGAACACCTGTATTTTGAGCCTCAATAATGAAAGGAGTGAGAAATCTTACTTCTTCGTCCAGGCTCATTCGTGCATGATTTCGAAGCCCCTTTTTTGTTTTAACTTGTTCCACGCCGATCTCGATACGTTGAAATCGCGTACGTAATTTTCCCGTCCGGCTTTTGGATAATCCAATAATTGTAGCCGTCTGTTCCAGCGATAGTCCGAACTCCAACGGTAGAAGCAACGCCTGAGCCGCGCGCAAGGCGTCAACCGTCTTAGCCGTCGCGATTCTTTCTTTTGCTGTCTTAACGAACTCCCGTCCCGTCACAGGTCTGGCCATTGCATGCTCAAATCAAGTTAGTAAATTAAAACGCGGCTAACTCACAATAACCCCGCCTCTTCTAACCGGTTCGAATGCTTGTCGCAGTGCCCCCGAATTTTCAAAGGTATGGTTTGCCGCCATCATTGGCGCTCGAAAAGTCTTTTCTCCTTGGGCTTTCCCTTGCCAGCACGCAATACGGGATAGTGCTGAGTAAATACCATATCCTCCGCAGCATTGGCTTTATGGCATGCGGCGCAGGCATCGCCAGGTTGCGCCGCCGCTGTTGGTTTGCCATCAAATACAAAGTAAGCCCAATTGTTTGGCGCATCAGGAAAATGCCTCTTGCTTTTGACCGCCGCTGCGAGACCGCCAAACTCCCCTTGAAAGTAGCCGTTTCCACTGGATGACTTTTTGTCGCCAACACTGACCATTTCCAGCATAAAAATGGTTCCCTCGCGAAATTTTCCCGTTTTTTTCCAATGGGACCAGCTTGAAGGATCGATATAAACATTGTGAAATTCCGGAAAAGCTGGTTTGCCGTCATTCATATCTTTTGGAGTAACTGGCGCGCCCACGAAAATCCATTCCCGGTATTTGTTAGGGCGGACGAGCTCTTCGTCTTTGTTAAATTTGGCATAAGGTTCTGCCGCATCGACGGGTGCGGCTTGGGTGATTAAAAAACCAGACAAGAATGAGACCGTAATACCGCTCAACAATGCTTTTCGAAAAATTCTGTGTTGAAACATAATCACCCCCTAAATAATGGAAAATGCATGAAAACGCTCGCGTCATTTGACAATAGATGGCCATTGGTTTAGCTGACTCCACCTACGCGAAACGTCTCAAGTGTACAGGCGGATCAGTATGAAACCGCGGGCCCAATTACCCATTCACAGTCCGAAATCAAGCACATTCCGCCAAATTCCTTTAACTTGGGACGAAGCGTCGTTACAAGTCTTTCCGCCTGCTTTTCTTCACAAGCAAGAATAAACATGGCATTGTGTTGCTCAAAAAAAAGATCGTCCGGACGCCGAGTACCGCGGGAGCCAAGACCGCCAGCCTGTTTTATGAACGTATAGCCGCGCACGCCCGCTTGATTCAATAAAGTAATCAAATCCTCTAGCTTTTCCTCATCAATTACGATCTCTATCCGTTTCAATGCTATCGTCGTGGTGTCCATTGTTTCCCCCAAGAATTATGAAGAACTTCCTAGCTGCGGCGGCCGGTAATAGTGCATAACAAATAGGGGCGTTCCCATCGGCGGAACCTCCGCCGCCAGTAACGGGTAACGAATAACTTGCCCCTGTTCTATTTGTAGCAGTCATATCGCTTTTACGCTACACCGTGGAACCATTTTGCCATCCACCAGTAAATCGGCACACCGATGAATATGTTAAAAGGAAACGTTACCCCCAAGGAGACCCCTATGGATACCGCCGGATCCGCCTCCGGCACAGCGATGCGCATTGCTGCCGGAGCGGCGATGTAGGAGGAACTGGCATAAAGGACAGCTAATATCATGGTACCCCCAGGCGATAAACCGAATGTCCAGCCTAAAAACGCGCCCAGCACTCCGGACGAAAGGGGGAAAAGTATGCCAAACGCAACCAGGAACGGACCTTTCTTTGCAATTGTTTTTAGCCGCCCGGATGCCAGCAAGCCCATTTCGAGCAGGAAAAAAGCTAACGCACCCATAAAGAGATCAAAGAACATCTTATCGAGGGGCGCGATATTTTTTGACCCGGCGTAATAACCGATGGCAACGGCACCAACCAGCAGAAAAATGCTGGCGCCGGTAAGTATCTCATGCAGCAATTTGCCCCATTGCGTAGTGCCCTTGGCACCCATCCGTGCAAGGATCGTCCCGGTAACCAGCGCCGGGATTTCCAAGAGCGCAAGAAACAGGGCCATATAGCCCTCGTAGGGTTCATTGATACTCTCCGCAAAGGCAACCGCCACAGCAAAAGTCACCGCGCTTACTGAACCATAATGGGCGGCAATGGCGCCCGAGTCGGCCTGATTGAATTTGCCTAGATACTTCAATATAGGGTAGGCTACCAGCGGAATCAGCGCTGCAAGTACGATAAGAACAGAAGCGGTGGGCAACACTTCCATAATGTTGTACTTGGACATCGCCACACCGCCCTTGAGGCCGATGGCGATCAACAGGAAGATGCTAAGGCTTTTATACAAAGCCTCGGGAATCTTCAGATCGGATTTCAGCACGCCGGCCAAAACCCCCATGATGAAGAATAGCACTACAGGTTGTATGGTCGCCATTGCGTCATCCTCCTTTTGTCATTATTGATGGTCGTAAAGATACGCGCGACTTTACCTGCGCTGTGTTGTGACATCCTTTATGCGACTTCATCCTCATGTGGCGTCTCATCAATCTATCTCCCTCAGAATGTGCTTGCACGTGACGTTATTATTATCGTTGTGATCTTTTTCGTTTTGATCTCGATTTTCGTCATCACAACGCGCTTCTACCGCAATGACATGGGCGGTATCCTTCACTGGCTCATTTCGGCTCAAGAGTTCTCTCGTTTTGGAACAAACACCTGTCATCTATTACCTCCGACGAATGAAGTTGCTGAGACGATAGAATCATCAAAAATCGGCGATCAACATACCTTCCAATTGATCCAGGAAGGCCCCGTTTGAAATACCGTAAACGGGCTCAGGTACATCATCTTCGATGTGAGCAATCTCAGAAATAGGCCGCGCATCAAGCTGCCTTAACTTCTTCCCAGGTTCCATCGAGCTTGATAAAAAATAATCTGGGATCGAATCCCATGGAACGGGCGGTATCCGCCGCCTTGAAAAGATCCTCTTTCACGGCGCCCGCGCCGCAATCCTCGTGCACGGAAAGCACGG
>JALYOY010000234.1 GCA_030856655.1 Pseudomonadota bacterium
GCCTATTGGCGCGCGGCGGCCAACTGGTGCCCTTAAGCGCGGTGGCGGATATCAAGGTCATCGACGGCCCGGCGATCGTCTCGCGCGAATACGCCAAACGCCGGGTGGTGATCGGCGTCAACGTGCATGGCCGCGACATTGGCGGTTTCGTCGCCGAACTGCAGGAGCGCACCGCGAGGGAAGTCAAGTTGCCCACCGGTTACTACTTCGTTTGGGGTGGGCAGTTCGAGAACATGGAGCGCGCCATGGCAACGCTATCCATAATCGTGCCCGTTACCCTGGCCGCAATTTTCTTCCTGTTATTCATGTTGTTCAATTCCGTCAAGCTTGCCACGCTTATCTTTCTGGCGTTGCCGTTCGCTTCTGTCGGCGGAGTTGTCGGGCTGTTTGTCACAGGCGAATATCTTTCGGTACCGGCGTCTGTGGGGTTCATTGCGGTGTGGGGCATATCGATATTGAACGGCGTGGTGTTGATCGAATTTATACGGAACCAACGCATAGCGGGCGAAAGCGTGGTAGAAGCGGTGAAAAAAGGCTGCGAGGCGCGTTTCCGTCCGGTGCTGATGACCGCTGCGACTACCGTGCTGGGCCTGGCGCCATTCCTGGCCGCCGCCGGTCTAGGCTCCGAAGTGCAGAAGCCGTTGGCCATCGTGGTGATCTGCGGGCTGACTACCGCCAGTATGATGACGATGGTGCTAATGCCCATGTTGTATCGCTGGTTCGACGATCAGCCTGGAGAGGCTGACAAGAGCGCGGCAAAGCCGGCCAGCCCCCGCCCCAATTTACTCGCCTGGATACGCGCGAGATTCAGGCATAAGTCCCCAGCTCCCGGCGCGTGACTTGTTCAAGGGCGTTTCTCCGGGCCCGCGATTCGCCATATAGTTTATGCAGGACGGATGGCGCCTAACGTAACCTATCAAAATCCTCATATAAGACGACATATAAAAGCATGAAGATCCGGCGAAATGGTGAGGCAAGCAACAACTTAGGTCTGGTGAGATGGGGAACGAGCGAATGATGGGTTACGCTTCGCTCCACCCATCCTCCTGTAAATCGTGTAGAGGCATATAATATAATCAGAAATTATTTATAGGTAAGAATCGTGCCTTTACCCCTTTCGACCGTAAGCGATAAAGCCAGAATCCTGGCTGAGGCGCTGCCGTATATCCAGCGCTTCCATGGAAAAACCATTGTCATTAAATATGGCGGCAATGCCATGATCGAGGAAAACCTCAAACAGGGTTTTGCCCGCGATGTAGTGTTGCTGAAACTGGTGGGGATGAATCCAGTGATCGTTCATGGGGGCGGGCCCCAGATCAACGATATGTTGAAGCGGGTCGGCAAGCAGGAGGAATTCATTCAGGGGATGCGCGTCACCGACTCTGAAACGATGGACGTGGTGGAAATGGTGCTGGGAGGGCTGGTCAATAAGGACATCGTCAGTCTCATTAACCGCCACGGCGGTCATGCGGTGGGTCTGACCGGCAAGGACGGTGGTTTCATCCGTGCAAAAAAGATGCTGATGCACGACAGGGAGAAAATTGGTGAATGGATTGATATTGGTCAGGTCGGGGAGATTGAAAGCATTGATCCTGCCCTCATTGCGCTACTCGAAACACGCGATTTCATTCCGGTGATAGCACCGATCGGCGTGGGCAAGGATGGCGAATCCTATAATATCAATGCCGATCTGGTGGCGGGCAGGCTAGCCAGCGTTCTGAGGGCCGAAAAGTTGATACTGCTCACTAACACGCCCGGTGTGCTAGACAAGAATGGCAACTTATTGACCGGATTGACGGCAGACACAGTGAATGAATTGTTCGCTGACGGAACCATCTCGGGCGGCATGATGCCAAAAATAGGCTCGGCGCTGGACGCGGTGAAAAGCGGAGTCAAATCCTGCCACATCATTGATGGACGTGTGGAACACGGCTTGCTACTGGAAGTGTTGACGGATAAGGGTGTGGGGACGCTGCTCAAGGCGAGCTGATTCGCTAAATGGTTGGAATCAGCCTAACCACTACCAAATGAGATGTAGGGACCATCAGCGAGTGCATGGCGCAATATGAAATTCCCTGACTGCTATCCTTTCCTGATTACTTTGCATATTACCTCCAGGTTACCGCTGCGCACCGGCAACATTACGTC
>JALYOY010000286.1 GCA_030856655.1 Pseudomonadota bacterium
GCACGCTGGATCCCTGAAGCCGATAGCACAGGCTGGAGCGATACCGAGATGTTGATGCAGCAGGTGGCACAGCTTAACCGCGAAAAGGAAATATTGCCCCCTCCAGGCGATCATGTGCATTGAGCAACGGAAAAAAAGAAACACCAGCAATTAATCTAATTGGTCCCAGCTTAGGCGCTCCTTTTTAAGGGTGCCTCTTAATCAGTCAGTTCAAGGAGAGTTATAAATGAATAAATCAATGGCCACCGTTTTGATGAGTGCTGCGTTGGCCGTATCATCGCCCGCCGGAGCGCATACCGAAGAATATTTCGATTCCATTAACGCGCCTCACGGCGGCCAGATGCGCATGGCGGGGCCCTATCATCTGGAACTGGTCACCAAGGAAAAAGAGATCGTGCTCTATGTAATGGATCATGCCGATAGCAAGATCAGCACGGAGGGCGGCGTAGGCAAGGCCACTATTCAAGTCGACAAGGCCAAGCCTAAAACCTCGATCAAGCTGGAACCGGCGGGTGACAATATATTCAAGGGTACTGGAGACTTCTCCGTCACCCCCAAGACGGTGATCATTGTATTTCTCAAGTTGCCGGAACACGAGGCGCACTCCGCCCGGTTCACTCCACTCAAGCCCAAGGCGAAGTCCGCGAAAAAAACTCCAGATGACAAAAAACCATCGGACGGCCATGGTGAACATAGCCAACATCATATGCATCATTAGCGCGTTAAAAAACCGCGGACGCCACACTAGCCTAATTCAGCGATTTCCTGAATTGATTCACCATGAAGGGCGGCTTGGCGTCCTCTTTGTATATCTATACTAATTAATATGATCAGCCCGATAACGAAGTAAATGCCGGTGATCAGCATCGCAAGCCGATGATCGCCTCGTGAAATCCAGCTTACCAGTCCATATGTCAGCGGGCCAAGTATCGATGACAGCTTTACCGCAAGTCCCCACAGCCCAAAAAATTCAGCCCGCCGGGAGCCAGGGCTGAAGTATCCTACCAGCGCGCGGCCAGCCGACTGGGAGGCGCCCAGGCACAGGCCGCCAATGTTGGCGGCCAGCCAGAACAAGGCGTGGGTATCCGCCATCCAGGCTACGAGTACCATGATAATCCAACCAACAAGGGTCAGCGCTATGGTACGAATATGGCCCAGCTTATCCTGCATGCTGCCGAATGCAAAAGCACCCGCCGCCGCCGTGATGTTGACCACCAGAACGAGAAGCATGGTGTCGCTGGTGCCAAAGCCCATCGCCTGCTGAGCGTATATCGCCGCCAGCGTAATAACGGTCTGAATACCCGCCTGGTAGAACACAAGGCAGACAAGGAACCTTCCCAAATCACGGTAATCGCGTACATGATTGAGTGTGCAGCCTATCCGCGCAAATGCTTCACGCACCACGCTGCGTCCGGGAAAATGCTGCTGAGGCAACGCACGCTCTTTCAGATAAAGAAAGGTGGGAATACTGGAGATGGCAAACAAAACAGCGGTAATCAGCATGGTGATGGGCACGAACTGATCAGCCTGTTTTCCCTGCCCTTGCGCCCATGTCACATACGCCAGCGAACAACCCAAGCTGACCAGGCCGCCGAGATAGCCGAGACTCCAGCCCCAGCCGGATACTTTCCCTAGCGCCTTGGTCTTTGCCAGCTCCGGAAGAAATGCCGCAATTAAATTCTCGCCGCAACCGAAGAAGAAATTGGTGAGAATGATGAGCACCACGGCCAGCCACAAATCCCCGGCCCCGACAAAGGAAAGCAGCGCCGTAAATACAACGCAGCCTACGGTTGTCAGGAACAGCAGCCGTTTCTTCGCTGCGTACGCGTCGGCATAGGCCCCCAGCGCCGGCCCGACCACCATGATAAGCGCATATGAAACCGCGAGCGCCGCTGTCCAGGCAAATGTTCCCCATTCCTGATTGTTCGTTACAACCGCAACAAAATAAGCATTGAAAATCGCGGTGATGACAACGGTTGTATAGCCGGAATTGGCGAAATCGAACATCGCCCAGGACCAAGCCTCCCGTCGGCTCACGCCGGCCACCAGATATTGTGACCGGTCTTCTATACGCATAGGCAACAAGCTCATGACATTACTACGTTGTTTGTATATTTCGGGAGGTTGGACCGCGATCAATAAAAATGGAACGCAAAGAAATAATAAGCGCAATACAATACATAGTGCGCTTCTCACGGCATGTGTGCAGTACTAGAC
>JALYOY010000257.1 GCA_030856655.1 Pseudomonadota bacterium
CAATAGCCGCGCGCGCTCCTGCAACAGTTCACGGTCGGCGATGACAATCAAATTGCATGGCAGATCCTGTTGAGCGATTTGCACGCACAAGTCGGGGCCGATACCAGCGGGTTCGCCAGCGGTAAGGGCTAGAGTTGGGGTGGCGGTGAGCCTAAGTGAGATCATGGGCTAGGGCAAGTGAGAACTTTATGATCTCGATATGAAGCCGAAAATTGACCAGCAATTACTGTTCTAGTGGCCAAAAAAGGGCGGGTGAATACGGACCGACGGGAGGCCTTTGCAGCCAATGCCGTTTAAACCCATAGGCTGCTAACTGCTAACCTTCCTCCAGCCGATATTCAACATACGCGCGATCACGCAATCGCTGCAGCCACTCCTGGAAAGCTGCATCGCCTTTGCGCGCGCGGATAGCCTGGCGGGCGGACTGCCGCTGCCGTTCCTTGCTCATATCCTGGCTGCGGCGCTCAATCACCTGAATCAAGTGCCAGCCAAATGGGGATTGCACGGGCGCGCTGGTTTCGCCATCCCTAAGCGCATTCATGGCTTGCTCGAATTCCGGCACGGTATCGCCGGGTGAGACCCAGCCCAAATCTCCACCTGATGAGCCACTCGCGTCTTGAGAATGAACTCTCGCCAGTTCCTCAAAATTGCCGCCGTTGTCCAAGCGCTCTTTCAACTCGGTGATTCGACGCCGGGCATCTGTTTCAGAGGTCAGCTCATTGATTTTTATAAGAATATGGCGCGCATGGGTCTGATCCACCATCGTTATGGCATCTTTTTGATTGCGGCGGTCAAGCAGTTTAAGTATATGAAAGCCGTTTGGGCTTGGAATTATGTCGGTCAGTTCGCCGGGCTTCATTGACGCCAGGATTTCGGCAAATTTCTTTGTCAGTTGAGAAGCGGGGCGCCAGTCAAGCACACCGCCTTGTATAGCGTCCGCAGCATCGGAGAACTCGGCAGCGACCTTGGCAAACTCGGCGCCACTCTTCAACTGACCGAGGGCAATTTCTGCTCGTTGCCGCCCGGCCTGGATTTTTAAAGCATCCGCCTGTTCCGGTAGCTGTACCAGAATATGGGCAAGGCGGTATTCATGCTGGCTACTATCGGATGAGTTTTCTTGCGCATGCAAGAAACTGTCCACTTCTCCCTCGGTTACGTTTATCCGATTGTTTACCTCGCGTTCCTTCAGTCGCACTAAAATGATTTCATCCCGGATTTCATCGCGGAATTTATTGAAACTGATCCCGTCCTGCTCAAGCGCGTTGTGAAATTCCTGCGATGACATCTTGTTTTCCTGGGCGATGCGGCGGAGAGTCTGGTCGAGTTCGGTATCACTGACTGTTACGCCGGTTTCTTTTGCAAGTTGAAGTTGTACGCGATTGAGGATAATACGTTCCAGGAGTTGTTTCTCCAGTACCGCTGGCTCGGGCGGCTGTACTCCCTGCTTCTGCAATTGTCTGACAGCGGTTTTGAGCATTTCATCCAGTTCGTACCGTGTAATGACATTCTCATTCACAACCGCGACAATGTGATCGATGGTCACAACACTGCTGGGATGGGCGGACTGCTGGGCCATAGCGATTCCGGCTGTGAGCATCGCCAGCAGAACAAGGGGACGTAACGAGAATTTCGTGCCCATGTAAATAAGCGTATCAGAGATTGCAGCGTAAGAAAATCATGACGATCTGCGCGAGAAGGGACAACTTATGGTGCGGGCTTACGGCCCTTCCACTGTGCCACTTCCCTGGCTGCCGGTCCTGGTGTATCCAGGAATGCTACGTTGCAATACCTGTAGCGGATTTGATCCGATCTGCATCAGGCCATTCAACTCGAGTTGCAAAAAAGCCGCCGTGGTTGTTCTCTGAGTGGCAAGGGTTAGATGCTGGACTACGAACCGCAACGACCAGCAGCAGGCATTATACTCAACTCCTGCCAGTCCTTCCAGAACCTTCTGATCCTGCAATGAGTAATTTAGACGGGCCACACTTTGCCATCTTTCCGACCATCGCCATTGTGACGACGCGTCAACCTGATGCAATACATCTCGGGTAAAACGGTAGCCAAAATTTACTACCCTGCCAGGCTCCGGGCGGTAGCTCAGGCCTGAACGTACCACGTCGGCCATGAACCTGGTCTGATCAAATTGCACGCTCGTATCAGTGGTGATCGTTGGCGTGATAAAGCCCGTCACCGCAGCGACGAAATCCGGTCTTCTGTTGATTGTCTCTGGTGCGTCCAGAGTAATCCGGCGATTTATGAAGCTTAACTGCTGACCGACGGCGACGCGCAAACGTTCTTTACCGGTGTCCGCTTCTATGAGACGGGATGTGAGTGCAAAGGTAACCTGATTCGCGTCATTGATACGGTCGTTGCCACTGAAGCGGTTTTCGGTCAGCATCTGCGCAAAACTGAAATCCGTCTTGGCGGAATCAAAGTTTGGTAGAAAGCTCTGGTCGCGGAACGGTACATAAACGTAGAAGAGCCGTGGTTCAAGGGTTTGAGTGAATCGTTCTCCGCGAAATTCCGTCTTGCGATCAAACATGATGCTGCTGTCCACGCTGAACATTGGCAAGGTGCGGGTCGGGTCCGTATCCATGTTCGGTGACGTGCCAAAGGACTCAAGGTTATACCTGGTGTGATGTATGCCGATTTTGGGCGTGATATAACCGAATGCGCTGCGCATCGGGTAACTGACGCTCGGAAAAAACGTGACGCGATGGCCGCTTACCTGGGTAGGATGGGAAAAATTCGAATAGGTGCTGATAAGATTGAAGTCCGCTCCAAAAACATCAGCTTTGTTTGCAGTCAACGCAACCTGTGGTAGACGCTTGTACGGCTCTGCGACTGCCGCGCGCGGATCCTGGATGGTCTGAAATTGCTGTACCAATGTCGTTACATTTAAGATGCCGTTGTCTCCCAGGTTTCGGTTGTATCCCACTAGACCCTGTTGCAACAGATTCACTCGGGAGGTCAAATTCATAGTATTCCCAAGATCGCGGAAATAGGCATCGTCGGAAACCCGGTTGTAGTCAAGACGGCTAAACCAACCCTTGCCTAGAGTCTGACTATGTCCAAACGACACGCGATAGCGGGTCTCTTTGGTTTGAAGATCATTCGGCAATATCTCAGCCAATAGATCGCCACTTGAATTAGTTCCCAGATAGCGGAACTCGCTGTTCAGCGCCACACCACGCTGGGACATCGCTCGGGTAGAAAAAGTCGCGTCATAGTTGGGCGCGATGTTCCAGTAAAACGGTATGGTAAGTTCGACACCAGTCCTGACATTGTAGCCGTACACGGGGGCAAGCAACCCGGACTTGCGTTGCCCGCTGTATGAGAAATCCATCCAGGGCGTATACAGTATCGGCGTATCCTTGAATGTGAGTTTAACTTTCCGCGCAGTGCCTACTTTTTTGGCGTGGTCGATTTCCAGATCGTCGACTTGCAGGAACCAGTCGTTATCTCCGGCCGGGCATGTCGTATAAGTAGCTTGTCGAAGTCGATATCGGTTCTCGCCTTCAAATAGCAGCATCTTGGCAGTGCCTCGGCTGCTCGCATCTTTTAACTGATAGTTGGGGTCGCTCAATTGTCCGGTTTTGTTTGCCAGATTGAACTTGAGCCGCGAACCCTCCAGTATGTCTCCACGTTGTTCGACACGTACACCCCCTTCGGCTTCAACTTCGTCCGTACTTTGATGGTATTTCATTCGATCGGCTGAGACAAACCGGTCGTCGGTGAACAGCTCAGCCTTGCCTATCGCCTCAACTTCCTGCTCAGCATGGCCCTTCAGGCGATCAGCCGCAATAAAAATAGGCCTATCCTTTTTCTTTTCCATCTGGGTGACGGGCGTCGCCGATTTCCTTTCATCTTTCAACGCCAGCGATGGGGCCTCATCAGGCGCAACCTCGCCGCGAAGGCGCAGCTTGGCGTCGCCCGCCTGTGCAACGTGTCCCCGAATGTGCTCAGTATCAGTAAAGAGGGATCCCTTTTTATTGGCCTGTGTCTCGGCGGTTGGCATTGCCAATTTATTTTCATTTTTCAATGTCGGCGATGAGGCGCTGGCGGGGGCTGCTGCGGGGGGGGGCGGGCCGCTTTGGCTGCCACTTCGGAGCCTAGCCTCACCCTCCTGTTCACGATGTCCCGGTATCTGCTCGGCTCCCGCAAACACGGGCTTGTTTTCTTTATTTTCCGTCTCGATGGCAGGCGCTGCCAGGGCGCTGCCATCTTTTGCCGGCTGTGATAGTGTATAGTTCTGCGTCGGCTTGGATTGCACGTCTACCGGCACATTGCCGGCCCGTTCTCTGCTTTCGGTCCTCAGTTCATCGTCATCGGTTTTTTGACGATGTTTTATTTGATCGGCTTTAAGAATGGGGCCACTACGCAACTCGGTGCCGCTTCTGGCGTCGATCTCATATTCATGAGTGCCATGTATGCGTTCCGCGCCGATGAGCACGGGTTTGTTATCGTCGAGATGGAACTTATTTTTCGATGGCGATGGTGGCGCGTCGGCAAGCGCAGCGGATGCAAGGCAGAATAAAAAGGCAGAGCAGTGGATGGAGCGGGAAAGACGCAATTTCATTTAACCTAAATCCGGCGGTTGTCGCAAACCCACCACAAAGGTGAAGGTGAAGTGGGGCAAGACGTCTTCGTAGATCATAACGCTAAACTGAAAAATGAGCGGTCAACTGCCCGAATTAGGTTAAAGGATGTTCATCCCGAAGGCATCTCATCCGTGTCGAGATGCCGCTTTCAGGTTTATAAGTCTTGCATTACAGGTATGGGAGCGCGACCGCACGCAGCGTATTGAGATCGGATTTGCGAAAATTGAGGGTGCTTTGCATTAAGTCCGTTGTTCCATTGGCCTTGATGACGAACAAAGGGGAGTAAAAATTGTGTAAGTGTAACAAAAAAAGGAGGGCAAGCTGTATGAATGGATTCAGGAGTTAAGCCTTGCACATACATATTCTTGGCATTTGCGGCACCTTCATGGGCGGTATCGCGGCGATTGCGCGTGAAGCCGGCCATGAGGTCAGCGGTTGCGACGCGGGCGTTTATCCGCCGATGAGCATCCAACTGGAATCTCAGGGAATAGGATTGATCGAAGGATTTTCCCCGGACCAAATCAGCCTGAGCCCCGACCTGTTTGTAATCGGCAACGTGGTAGCCCGCGGCAACCCGCTCATTGAGGAGATTCTTAACCGCAGTCTTCCTTATGTTTCCGGTCCTCAGTGGCTGCTGGAGAACGTGTTGCGTGACAAGTGGGTTCTGGCTGTCGCGGGTACTCACGGCAAAACCACGACGAGTTCAATGCTGGCATGGATACTCGAATATGCGGGAATGGAACCCGGCTTTCTGATCGGCGGTATACCGCGGAATTTCGAGTTATCAGCCAGATTAGGCGGTTCTTCTTTCTTCGTTATCGAGGCGGATGAATATGACACCTCTTTTTTTGACAAGCGTTCCAAGTTTATCCATTTCCATCCCAGAACTGCCGTTCTCAATAACCTGGAATTCGATCACGCCGATATCTTCGCGAATCTTGCCGCAATTGAACAGCAGTTTCACCATTTTATACGTACAATTCCAGGCAACGGCCTTATCGTTAGCAATGGGCAGGAGAAGAGTTTGGAGCGCGTTTTAACGCGCGGGTGCTGGACCCCGGTGGAGCGCTTAGGAGTAGCGAACGGTTGGCAGACTAAAACCTTACCCGATGGTGAAATCGCTATCCGCTTCATGGGCGAATCCCAAGGAACATTACATTGGGAACTGTTTGGCGAACACAACCGCATGAATGCACTGGCCGCCCTGGCTGCCGCTCGCCACGCCGGTGTGCCTGTCAACACAGCCATTACCGCGCTCACGCAATTTAGAAACGTCAAGCGCCGCATGGAAGCGCGTGGTGTAATCAAAGGGATTACGGTATACGACGATTTTGCCCATCATCCCACCGCAATCCGTACAACCCTTGGTGGCTTGCGCAATAATGTGAATGGGGCACGTATTATTGCTGTGTTGGAACCCCGCTCCAACACCATGAAAATGGGCATATGGAAAGACAGTCTGGCTGATAGTCTCGCAGAGGCTGACCTGGTTTTTTGCTATAACGCCAACCTGGGCTGGAACGCGGAACAGGCATTGAGCTCCATGGGTCCCAGAGCGGTGAGCCATGATAACCTAGAGCAATTAATTGCAGCCATCACGGCCGCCAGCCATCCCGGCGACCATATACTCATCATGAGCAATAGTGATTTTGGAGGTATCCACGAAAAGCTGCTACAGGCAATCGCAGCCTGTCGCACTTAAAGGAGATCGGCTGCAGAAGCGTCTGGCTGGTCCATATTTCGCCGTTTTTCGGCCAATAGGACAACTATGGACTTCAAAATCCGCAGTATCTGTCCTCGTTTTCTCACTTTCCCCCTTCGATTCTGCAAGCCCGATAACTGCTGGGATATAAGCCGTTACAAATTGACAAGTACAATTTAATGGCGATTATGACACCAAATTCAGAGTTGGCAGAGCATGTAAACGAAGGAGCTACTGCCGGACGGGAATCAGGGTAGCGATTTCGTTATTTCGCAATTAGCGCTTATCCATCGGCCGCTCGTATCAGCATGCTCATTGACAGGGTTGTTTTGTAAAGTGCCACTAAATGTAGTCCATCCTGAGAAGCTCTCGGGACTAGTAAACGTTCCCTCTGCTCTTCCATTGCCCTTGAATTGAGGATCCGTGCAAACGAGATCCATTTTGTAGCTATCTTCTGCTCGGATCGCGTTTTTAATATGACATCCAGATTGATTGTGATGAAAATAGGACGGAATTTCTTGATCCGCCATTTGCTGGGTGATACAAACTTTGGACGTTGCCGCCCCATTTTGGATCTGGGGCATATCGAATCCATATTGCTTGGCCAGGCTTGTCAATTTTTGCATTTGATCCGGCGGAATCTGGGGCACCAGGGCCAACAACATTGATGTCGTTGTAACTTCCCATAATCCGGGGCGCACATTGTTTTTGGCCGCATTAGCTGCCGAAACTATCGATAACAATGACAGTAATAAAAGAATTTTTCGCATCGAATCTCCTGAAGACGATAATACATAACTTTCTAAGTGAACTTGATCGGGTAAGTCTAGCAGCCTGTCTGACTAAAGGGAAATTGGCTGCAAGAGCGTCTTGTCGATTCATATTTTGTCGTTTCGGCCAATAGAACAACGACTGACCAGTAATCTTCTAAATCTGTCTTTATCAGTCGCTTAAAAAGGAGAGTCGAATGATCGTGTTGTGGAAATACATGCATGTGCTCGCCATTTTTATAATATTCGTCTGCGCTTCAGCGAGCACGTGGGCTAACATGGGCGATACCGATTTTATCGCTGCAGCGGGGAACGGGAATCTATCTCGGGTCAAGGCGCTGCTTGCTGTTAAAGCCAACGTGAATGCTAAGGCAAAGGATGGCACCACTGCGTTGATAGCAGCATCGCAGAACGGCTACGAAGAAGTGGTGCAAGCGTTGCTTGAAGCCAAAGCGGACGTAAACGCCAAGACAAACGACGGCACTACCGCATTGATGCAGGCGTCACAGAAAGGTCATGAACAGATAGTGCATGAGTTGCTTGCCGCCAAAGCCGATGTCAATGGCAGGAGGGACGATGGCGTCACCGTGTTGATGCAGGCATCGCAGGAGGGTCAGCGGCAAATAGTACAGATGCTGCTCACCGCCGGGGCCGATGTGGATGCCCGGCTGGGCAATGGCGCTACCGCCTTAATGCTGGCTTCGCAGATTGGCCATCCAAGAGTGGTCCAAGCACTGCTCGCTGCCAGGGCTGAGGTAAACGCCAAGGCAGGTAACGGTGCCACAGCGCTGATGCTGGCATCGAAGTATCGCCATCAGGATGTGGTAAAGCTCCTTAAGGAGGCGGGCGCCAGGTAATAAGAAAGCGACTTGGTTAAAATTACGTGTGGAAGCAGTCGTGCTTCATATGCCTGATGCGCCGCAAAGCCTTGTGTTCTATTGTAAGGTCCAAGAAAGGTCGTACTGTTCCGGAAAGGGGCCGGATTTATAGTTGATCGGTGCCTCCGCCTTGATAGCCTGCCTGATTAAGACTTGGCGCACCATCTCGGGAATCATGACCATGCCCACGTAGCGCCCCAGGCATTCGTGGCTGCCGAAGCCGAAATGGAAATAGTTATACCAATTGCGTTGCGGGTTAAACTCATCCGGTGATTCAAATGCCCGCTCGTCAAACATCGCCGACAAGGTAACCGGCAAAACATGAGTGCCCGCACGAAGTATGGTTGAATGTCCGGTACCCTTGGCCGCGGCATAGTCACTTGCCGTCGTGCGAAACAAATAGGGAGTAATCGGCACAAAGCGCAAAGCCTCCCAAACAATGCCATCAAATGCGGTCGGTGCCTCCTGTACCGCAGCAGTCTTTGCTTTGTCCAGCCATTCCGGA
>JALYOY010000283.1 GCA_030856655.1 Pseudomonadota bacterium
CTGTACTAGCGTTGTGCGGAGCCACTATCAGCACCTATTTCCTGAGTACATATTTTCACAAAGGTAAGACGTCAATGGTCGATATGGCGAATGCAGCGTTGGCCGGAGGAGTAGCCATTGGGTCGACATGCAATATTGTCTCTCCCACAGGCGCTTTCGCAATCGGTCTGCTGGCCGGTGCTGTTAGTGTCATCGGCTATGTGTTTATTCAACCTAAACTGGAAGCGCGCTTCAAGATTGTCGACACTTGCGGAGTCCATAATCTGCATGGGATGCCCGGACTGTTAGGTGCATTGATTGCCATCATGGTGGTGCCGGGTATCGCAGCAGCTCAGCTAATTGGCATTACTTTCAGCGTAGTGTTTGCCTTGGTAACCGGGCTCATCGCCGGTGCGGTGATCAAAGCCACGGGTACGACGCGTCTGGCCTATGAGGATAGTGAAGAATTCACTCATGTCGCGGCTCCGGAAGGGCTCGAAATCGAACACGAGCATTGAGAATGCTGTCACACAAGATTGAAGAGTCAGGCGAAGAGCGAAATGATAGGCTGCTAAGTTTCTGATGTGATGCATCAACATCGCTACATCAGAATCACATCATACTGTTCTTGGGTGTAAGCGGCCTCCACCTGCAGGCTGATGGGTTTGGCGATAAAATCGCCAAGTTGAGCCAGACTTTGGGATTCTTCATCAAGAAATAGATCGATCACTTGTTGCGAAGCGAGAATGCGAAATTCACGGGCGTCGAATTGACGGGATTCGCGCAACAATTCGCGCAGGATTTCGTAACACATGGTTCGCGCGGTTCTGACCTCACTACGACCCTGACAGGTAGGGCACGTCTCGCATAGAATGTGAGCGAGGCTTTCCCGCGTCCGCTTGCGGGTCATCTCCACCAGCCCGAGCGCACTGAAACCGTTTACGGTCATGCGCGTCCGGTCTTTCATCAACGATTTTTTGAATTCGGTGAGCACTGCATTCTTGTGCTCTCCGTTTTCCATATCTATAAAATCAATAATTATAATGCCGCCCAGATTTCGCAGGCGCAACTGGCGCGCTATGACTTGAGCCGCTTCCAGATTGGTTTTGAAAATAGTGTCGTCGAAGCTGCGTACACCGATAAATCCGCCGGTGTTGACATCCACAGTGGTAAGCGCCTCGGTCTGATCGATAATCAGATAGCCGCCGGATTTTAGGTTTACTCGTCTGGCAAGGGATTTTTCAATTTCCTCTTCCACTCCATACAGATCGAACAATGGGCGCTCTCCAGCATAATGGTCGATTCGCTCCGTCACATTGGACATATAGTCTTGGGCGAATGCGGTCATCTTCTGAAAGGTCTCGCGTGAGTCCACTAGAATACGCGCTGTACCCTCATCCACGAAATCACGCAATACGCGATGGCTAAGGTTCAAATCCTGATAAAGCAGCGCAGGCATAGCCGTTGAGGATTCTTCCTTGATATCGCCCCACAGCTTGTGCAGATACCCGATATCTGTCTGCAAATCGTGCTCGCTGGCGGTTTCCGCCATGGTGCGGATAATAAAGCCTCCCTTTTCGCCTGGGGGCACCAACTGCTTCAGTTTTTCCCGTAATAACTTACGCTCGGTTTCATCCTCAATACGCTGGGAAATGCCGATATGTGATACCTGTGGCAGATAAACCAACATCCGCCCCGCAATACTTACCTGAGTAGACAGCCGCGCACCCTTGGTGCCAATCGAATCCTTGATAACCTGGACGAGGATGCCTTTTCCTTCGTGCAACAATCTTTCAATGGGTTTGTCCGCGTCCTCGCTTTGGCGCAATCTCCAGATGTCGGCCAGATGAAGAAAGGCGGCGCGATCAAGGCCGATGTCTACGAAAGCCGATTGCATGCCAGGCAATACTCGAGTGACGCGGCCATTGTAGATATTGCCGACGATCCCGCAGCTGCTGGTACGCTCTATGTGCAGCTCTTGCACCACACCTTGCTCCATCACGGCAACACGGGTTTCCTGCGGAGTGACGTTGATGAGAATTTCGCTAGTCATGCTAGTCATTAATAGATTTCACTGTGATCGCTAGGCTGTGGTCTTGTGCAGGCTCAGGGAAATATTTTTATACCGGATTCTTCCAGCAACTGCGCGGTCTCAAATAGCGGTAGCCCCATTACGCCACTATAGCTGCCAGAAATCTCCGCTATAAAAACTGCTGCCATACCTTGAATTGCATAAGCGCCTGCTTTGTCATGCGCTTCGTCGCCAGCGAGGTAAATACGGATTTCGCGTTCACTGATGGTGCGAAAGCGCACGGTGGAAGTAGATATGCGCACTTGTATTCCATTTGGCGTAGCCAACGCTACCGCCGTCAATACCTGATGGGTCTGTCCGGAAAGCGCCATCAGCATCTCTTGAGCATGGGCGGGGTTTGCTGGCTTGCCAAATACACGGCCCTTCAGCACCACTACCGTGTCCGCTGCGAGCACGGGAAGGTGTGTCAGCTTGCGTTGTATGAGCCGGATCCAGCCTGCCTCTGCCTTCGCGCGGGCAATGCGGCTGGTGTAATCCGCCGGTGGTTCATGCGGCAGCGACGTTTCATCCGTATCCGCCAAGCGAGGCAGGGCTTCACGCAGCAACAGCGTTCCGAAATTCACCCCGATCTGCTTCAGCAACTCACGTCGGCGGGGACTTCGGGACGCCAAGTAGATGCGATTTTCTGGAAGAGTCAGGATAGGCGAGCTTTTATAAGCCAAATCGCCTTCCCCATAAGAGGCTTTATTCACACTTTGGCAGCCTGATCGTTGTTACGCCCGGTGATAAGGATGTCGGTTGATAAGCGATACTGCACGGTACAATTGTTCCGCCAGCAATATCCGCGCCAAACCATGCGGCAGCGTCAGAGCGGATAATGCCAAAACTTCGTCAGCCGAGTTCTTGATGCTGGCGTCCAACCCGTCAGCTCCGCCGACGATGAAAGCGGTATCACCACCGTTTTTCATCCACCCCGTAATAGAATCAGCCAGTTTGGCGGTAGTCCATTGCCTGCCGCGCTCATCCATTGCTACGATACGGCATTTGGGCGGTATCGCCGCTAGGATACGGGCGCCCTCGGCAGCCACTAACTGCTCCATCTTTTTTCCTCCGCGTTTTTCCGGCCTGAGTTCCAGCAACTCAATGGCTGCCTCATGCGGCATGCGTTTCGCGTATTCTTTAAAACCGGCCTCTACCCATTCTGGCATCTTATTGCCAACCGCAAAAATGAGGAACTTCATACTGATAGTTTCTCGCTATCCATTAGCGGGGGCCACGCTTGGACGGTTTATTTTTTTCCGTAGCGGAGATCGATTTAGCTGAGGTTCCACAGGGCTTAACAACGCGGGGCTTGACATCCATCTTGGTTTTGCTTGCATCGACAGTCGTTTTACTTATCTTTTTCCCTTCCGCCCACAACTCTTCCAGATTGTAATGCGTACGCACAGCAGTCTGCATGACATGGACTAGCACGTTGCCCAAGTCTACCAGTACCCACTCGCCAGTTTCCTCGCCTTCCATGCCATAAACTGTACTTCCCACGGCTTTAACCTTCTCCTGCACGTTATTCGCAATCGCCTTGGTTTGACGAGTAGAATCCCCGCTGGCGATAATCATGCGGTCGAATAAATCGGTCATTTTGGTTACATCCAGCACTTCAATATCACGCGCCTTGATTTCTTCCAGCGCAGCAACAACCGTTTTTACCAGTTTAGCGAGTGTCATCCTTCTCCTGAATATAAGTGATTCACTGCAATATAATCGAGAACCGCGTCGGGAATAAGATAACGGATGCTTCTCCCAGCGGCAACACGAGCGCGGATGGTCGTTGCGGAAATATCCAGCAAAGTCGTCGGTGCGACAAAGATTAATCCGCTGGACGCCCGTTTGAGGTTGTCCTGCCTGGATACCCAGCGTTGCGCGCACTCTTCCGCCAATTTCCGCGGCAGATCGTCGCGGTTTATTGTTAGCGGATGACCTGGACGGGCCGCAATAATGAAATGGCATAGCTCAAACAGTTCACGCCAACTGTGCCACTCGGTGAGTTTCATGAAAGCGTCCGCCCCTATAACGAAGCACAGTGTGACCTTCCCCTCCAATTCCTGCTTGAGTTCGCGCAGCGACTCCAGGCTATAACTTACGCCATCCCGGCGAATTTCGCGATCATCGAAAGTAAATCGGGAATTTCCTTGAATCGCTACGCGCACCATCGCCGCGCGGTGTTGAAGCGATGCAACAGGAGCACAGCGCAAACGCGGGGCGCCAGCCGGAACGAAGCGCATTTCTTGCAAGCTGGCCGTTTCGGCTATTTCCTCAGCTACGCGCAGATGACCGTAATGAATGGGATCGAAGGTGCCGCCGAAGATACCGATGAGAGGAAATTCAGCTTTATGCATTGCTTGATCAGGCTCGATGCTCAGAACGCGTAAAAGCGCGGAAACAATTTCCACCAATATTTTTATTCTTGTATTTTTCCAGCAAGAAATTGTTTCTCACAACAGTACCCGACGCATGTCGGCCAGCACCTCGACCAGATGGGAAGTGAAGCGCGCGGCGGTTGCGCCATCGATTACGCGATGATCATAGGACAAAGATAAAGGCAGCATTAAACGCGGAATGAACCGGCCGTCACGATAAACCGGCTTTATACTGGCGCGCGAGACGCCCAGAATGGCGACTTCCGGTGCGTTGATGATGGGTGTAAATGCAGTTCCGCCGATACCTCCCAAACTTGAAATGGTAAAGCTTGCGCCTTGCATTTCGGCGGGTTTAAGCTTTCCCTCGCGGGCGAGCGTCGCAAGGTCCGCCATCTCTTTAGCGATGGCGATCACCCCTTTTTTATCGACATCGCGGATTACTGGTACCATCAACCCGTTGGGCGTATCCGCCGCAAAACCGAGGTGGTAATAATTTTTTACCACCAGGTTCATTTCACCGCCTTCGCTGTTAACCGAAGTACTGTCAAGTGAGGCATTGAATTCCGGAAATTTTTTCAACGCCGCTATCGAGGCCCGCATCAAAAAAGCGAGTATGGTGACTTTGACGCCGTCTTGTTTTGCCGTCTCATTGGATTCCTTGCGCAAGGCTTCCAAATCGGTAATGTCGGCTTCGTCGAACTGCGTAACATGCGGGATCATCACCCAGTTACGGTGCAGATTCGCTCCCGACATTTTTTTGATACGCGACAGTGGTTTCAACTCCACGGAGCCGAATTTTGCAAAATTCACTTGCGGCCAAGGCAGCAGGTTGAGTCCCGCGCTATTGTCGCCGCGGGCCTTTGATAATGTACCCTTGACGTAGGCATGTACATCTTCCCGGACTATGCGCTGTTTTGGTCCGCTTCCGCTCACCAAACCAAGGTTCACACCCAGCTCACGCGCAAATCGCCGCACTGAGGGACTGGCATGAGCCTTCGCAAACGCGACTTCGTCTATCGGCCGGGGCGTAGACGTAGATAGGCGCGCTGGCTGTGGAGTTGGGACCGAGCCTGACACGGATGATCCGTGAGTTGCCGCCATCGGATCAGAACGCCGAGCGGGCGCAGGAGGCGGCGGGGGGGACAATTGAGTTGAAACCGAAGCTGACGCTGGCTGAGCAACTGCTGCCGCATTGCCCGCTTCGGAGACTTGCATTACCAAAACGGGCGTACCCTCGGCGACCTTATCGCCCACCTTTACAGATACTTCGCTAACTACGCCCGGAAAGGGGGAAGGCACCTCTATCGTTGCCTTGTCTGATTCCAGTACGATCAGGGGATCTTCGGCCTTAACCGAGTCCCCAGCTTTTACCAGCACTTCTATTACGGGGACGTCTTTGAAATCACCAATATCCGGAATCAATACCTGTTTAGTCTCTGCCACGCCATTGTCCTTCGCTTGCGTTACGTATAAGAAAGAGTCAGCTCATGCACTTCCGTTTCCTCACATCGTCACCGGATTCGGCTTATCCGGGTCAATGCCGAACCTGCCAATCGCTTGTGCTACTTTTTCCGCCGGTATCCTGCCTTCTTCAGCCAATACCTTCAGTGCGGCTATGGTAACGTAATAGCGATCCACTTCGAAAAAATGGCGCAGTTTTTCGCGGGTATCGGAACGCCCGAAACCATCTGTACCCAGCACCCTGTAGCGCCTCGGCACAAACTCACGGATCTGATCGGCGAAAATCTTCATGTAATCAGTAGCTGCCACGACAGGCCCTTCGCGATTTTCAAGACATGTACCCACGTAAGTCGGTCTTGCGGGCTCGGTGGGATGAAGCATATTCCACCGTGTGACGTTTAACGCCTCGCGTCGCAATTCATTAAAGCTGGTAACGCTCCAGATATCGGCAGCGATGCTGTATTCTTTTTCCAGTATTTCAGCGGCTGCAATCACTTCCCGCAGGATCGTGCCGGAACCCAGCAATTGCACCCTCAGCCCGGAATACTCTCCCC
>JALYOY010000300.1 GCA_030856655.1 Pseudomonadota bacterium
CGTGTGCCCTTTCCAACAGCATTGCTTTCAACGCTTACTAAAAACAATCTGCCGCGGAGAAAGGTTATTCCGCGAAAAACTCGCGCACCTTGTCCATCCAGGATTTTGCACGTGGACTATGGCGGGAGTCATCTTCCTGATTGATCGCTTCCAGCTCCTGCAATAATTCTTTTTGGCGCGTAGTGAGCTTGACCGGTGTTTCCACCACCATATGACACAGCAAATCACCCTGGATATTGCCGCGTACACCTTTGATACCCTTGCCGCGCAGACGAAAAATTTTTCCACTCTGGGTTTCTGCCGGCACCTTGATTTTTGCATGGCCTTCGAGCGTGGGAATCTCAATTTCCCCGCCCAGTGCAGCGGTGGTAAAACTTATCGGCATTTCGCAGTGCAAGTCATTATGATCACGCTGGAAAACGGCATGCGGCGATAGGTGGATAACCACATACAAATCCCCTTGGGGACCATTGTTGACTCCGGCTTCGCCTTCTCCGGATAGCCGGATGCGGTCGCCTTCATCCACTCCGGCAGGGATTTTTACCGAGAGAGTTTTATGTTGTTTGACGCGTCCTGCGCCGTTGCATGTGATGCAAGGACTTGAAATAAATTTACCGCTGCCATGGCATTTTGGACAGGTTTGCTGGATTGAAAAAAATCCTTGCTGCATTCTTACT
This sequence comes from Pseudomonadota bacterium, assembly GCA_030856655.1. Lineage (GTDB taxonomy): Bacteria > Pseudomonadota > Gammaproteobacteria > Burkholderiales > Nitrosomonadaceae > Nitrosospira. The sequence goes on from JALYOY010000300.1 coordinate 678, forward strand.
TGGCCGTGGCCGTTACAGGTAGGACATGTGGTGGGCGAAGTACCGGGTTTGGCGCCGTTTCCATGGCAGGTGCCGCAAACTTCCATCGTGGGAATGCGGATTTTGGTTTCTGTTCCACGTGCCGCTTGCTCCAGCGAGATTTCCAGGTTGTAGCGCAAATCCGCACCGCGATAGACGTTGGCATGCCCTCCGCGTCCGCTGAAGATATCCCCGAATATGTCTCCAAATGCGTCAGCGAATCCTTGAGCGCCGGCCGCGCCTGTTACATTCGGATCCACGCCGGCATGACCATGCTGGTCATATGCCATGCGCTTCTTCGGGTCGGAAAGTATTTCGTAGGCTTCTTTGGCTTCCTTGAAGTGTCCCTCCGATTTTGGATTATCCGGATTGCGGTCCGGATGATGCTTCATCGCCAGTTTGCGGTAGGCTTTCTTGATTTCTTCTTCGCTGGTGTCGCGGTTAACGCCCAGCACTTCATAGTAGTCGCGTTTGCTCATATAAGTTTTTCGTGAGAAATGGAAGAGCAGGAGACTATGTCAATTGTTTGTTTCCCTGCTTTCTTCTAAATAAGGCAAGCGCAGGGCACGCAGAAGAAGTTGCATCATCTTTCCCGCGCCTCTGCGCCTCCACACTTCAGCCCGGCTACTTCTTGTTTTTTACTTCCTCAAACTCAGCATCCACCACCTCGCCTTCCACGGGCTTTTCGCCGCCGCCACCCTGAGGCCCTGATTCCGGGCCGGGCTGGGCCTGTGCCTGCTGGGTCTGGTCCTGCGAATACATCTTCTCCGCCAGCTTATGCGAGGCCTCGGCCAGCACTTGAGTTTTTGCCTCGATAGCGTCCTTGCTGTCAGATTTCAGCGCTTCCTCCGCATCCTTCAGCGCCTCTTCTATTTTGGATTTTTCGTCACCGTCCAGTTTGTCGCCATGTTCTTTCAGGGTCTTTTTCACCGAGTGGATCATCGCGTCACACTGGTTGCGGGCGGTGACAAGCTCCAGCGTCTTGTGATCTTCCTCGGCGTGAGCTTCGGCGTCTTTGACCATGCGCTGCACCTCGTCATCAGACAGGCCGGAGCTTGCCTGGATCTTGATTTTGTTCTCCTTCCCCGTGGCCTTATCTTTGGCCGATACATGGAGTATGCCATTGGAGTCAATATCGAATGTAACCTCGATTTGCGGCATGCCACGTGGCGCGGGAGGAATCTCACTCAGATTGAATTGCCCCAGGCTTTTATTTCCGGATGCCAGCTCGCGCTCACCTTGCAACACATGGATGGTGACAGCAGTCTGGTTCTCGTCGGCAGTTGAAAACACCTGCTGCGCCTTAGTCGGAATAGTGGTGTTTTTCTGGATTAATTTGGTCATTACGCCGCCGAGCGTTTCAATTCCTAATGATAGTGGAGTAACGTCCAACAGCAGCACGTCCTTCACCTCGCCTTGCAGCACGCCGCCCTGAATGGCCGCTCCTACTGCAACCGCTTCGTCCGGGTTCACATCCTTGCGCGGTTCCTTGCCAAAAATTTCCCTCACTTTGTCCTGCACCTTGGGCATGCGGGTTTGGCCACCCACTAAAATGATGTCTTCAATGTCGGAAATCTTCACCCCAGCATCCTTGATAGCGATGCGGCAGGGCTCTACAGTGCGTTCGATCAATTCTTCCACCAGACTTTCCAGCTTGGACCGTGTAATTCTCACCGCCAGATGCTTGGGTCCGGAAGCATCTGCCGTGATGTAAGGCAAGTTGACTTCGGTTTGCTGGCTGGACGAAAGTTCGATTTTGGCTTTTTCCGCCGAATCTTTTAGACGTTGCAGGGCGAGCATATCTTTCTTCAAATCTATGCCGCTTTCTTTTTTAAACTCATCCACAAGGTATTCGATTACGCGTGAATCAAAATCCTCGCCGCCAAGAAAGGTATCGCCGTTGGTGGCTAGCACCTCAAACTGGTGCTCGCCTTCCACTTCCGCGATCTCGATAATGGAAATATCGAAAGTACCCCCGCCCAGGTCATATACCGCTACCTTGCGGTCGCCTTCTTTTTTATCCATTCCAAAAGCCAAGGCTGCCGCGGTTGGTTCGTTGATGATGCGTTTGACTTCCAGCCCGGCGATGCGCCCCGCGTCCTTGGTCGCTTGGCGCTGCGAATCGTTGAAATATGCCGGCACAGTGATGACTGCTTCGTTTACTGACTCACCCAGATAATCCTCGGCGGTCTTTTTCATTTTTATCAGCACTTGTGCAGAAATTTCGGGCGGCGCGACTTTCTTGCCGCGCACTTCTACCCAAGCGTCATTATTATCGGCCTTGATGATGGTGTAGGGAACCATTTTAATATCCCTTTGCACCATTTCCTCGTTAAATCGGCGCCCTATCAGCCGTTTCACTGCAAATAAGGTATTTTTCGGATTGGTGACCGCCTGACGCTTGGCGGAGGCCCCGACCAGGATTTCACCATCTTCCGTGTAGGCAACAATAGAAGGCGTAGTGCGCGCACCTTCCGAATTTTCTATCACCTTGGGCTTGCCGTTCTCCATGACAGCCACACACGAGTTGGTGGTGCCGAGGTCTATGCCGATAATTTTTGCCATGATCTGATCCTTGTGTTTGTGTAGGAATTTAGTACTAGTGTTCGCCACTGCCGAAATTGGGGCGCAGGCTCGGATTTCAAGTCTCTTTGGCTTTCGAAACCGACACCAGTGCCGGCCGGATTACCCGGTCATTCAAAATGTAACCTTTTTGCATCACTTGCACGACAGCGTTGGGAGCAAGGTCGGAGTCTACCGTGCACATGGCCTGATGCAGATGCGGATCAAATTTTGCACCGTTGTTCGGATTGATCAACTTGATGTTGAATCTATCGAAAACCGTATTCAGTTGCTTAAACGTCAATTCCATTCCATTTTTAAAATTCTCAACTGTTGCATTTTCTACCGCCAGCGCCGCTTCCAGGCTGTCCATTACCGCCAGCAGTTCAGTCGAAAAATTCTCGATGGCGTATTTATGCGCGTTAGTCACGTCAACCTTCGCGCGTTTTCGTATATTCTCGGCATCGGCCTTGGCGCGTAACCAAGCGTCATGATGTTCCGCGGCGTCGAGTTCCGCCTTCTTCAGCAATTGTTCCAGACTAGGCATCGTTTCCATCACACTTTCCACTGCCTTATTTTCGTTGGCCTCCGGGGCGCCGGCTTCATCCATGTTTACAGTCAATTCGGGCTGGTCTGGTTTGGGCTGCTGTATGTCTGTCATGGGTCTCTCCTTATTTCCGTTTAAAACATATCGGGATGGTTTTTCGAATTTCAAGATCGAGGAATATCATTGCAGGCCCAGCAGTTGTTCTCATTAGGGGAGGTTGAATCGTAATCTCAATAAAATGCGGAAGAAGATCGAAGGGAGAAGCCGGTGGGCAGTAATCTATCCCATTCTAATTCTTGATTCTTCGGCTCAGCTCAGCAGCCTTGCCGATGTAATTCTGTGGCGTCATTTCGCGCAAGCGTTTTTTTTCGGCTGCCGGAACCGCCAGATTATCGATGAATTTGTGCAATGTATCCTTAGTAATACCCCCTCTGCCGCGCGTCAACTCTTTCAGCTGTTCGTAGGAATCTTGGACGCCATGACGGCGCATTACTGTCTGGATGGGCTCCGCCAGGACCTCCCAGGCAGATTCCAGGTCTTCCATTAAACGGTCCGGGCTGACTTCCAGCTTGCTTAATCCTTTGCTGCAAGAATCATACGCCAGCAATGTGTGACCCAACGCTACGCCCATGTTGCGAAGCGCGGTAGAGTCGGTCAGATCACGCTGCCAACGAGATACGGGCAGCTTCTCGCTAAAATGCCGCAGCAGCGCATTAGCGATGCCCAGGTTGCCTTCCGAGTTTTCAAAATCAATCGGGTTGACCTTGTGAGGCATCGTTGAGGAGCCGACCTCCTCTTCCTTGGTTTTTTGCTTGAAGTAGCCTAATGAGATATACCCCCATACGTCGCGGTTAAAGTCCAGCAATATGGCATTGATATGCGCATAAGCGTCGAACAGTTCGGTCATGGCGTCATGCGGTTCAATCTGGGTAGTGTAGGGATTGAATTGCAGGCCAAGTTTCTCGATGAAATCCTGCGCGAATTTCTCCCAGTCGAAATTCGGGTAGGCGGCTAAATGGGCATTGTAATTGCCCACCGCACCGTTGATTTTACCAAGAATGGCTATCGCGACAAGCCGTTCCCGTCCACGCTGCAGCCGATAAGCGACATTGGCGAACTCCTTGCCTGCTGTAGTGGGAGTGGCGGGTTGGCCATGAGTACGGGCAAGCATGGGCGTATCCGATAGTTCGTGCGCCATCTGGATAAGCTTGGCGATGATTTTCTCAAGTGCCGGCAACATTACCCTAGCGCGGCTGTGCATCAGCATCAGCCCGTGAGAAAGGTTGTTGACGTCCTCGGAAGTGCAGGCAAAATGGATAAATTGCGCGATCCTGGCGACTTCAACATTGTTCACCAAACGTTGCCTCAGCCAGTATTCGACGGCTTTGACATCGTGGTTGGTATGCGCTTCGATAAGCTTGACCGCTTCACCGTCGGCTTCGGAAAAATTCGCCGCAAGGCTGTCAAGTTGCTCAATGGTACCGGTTGAAAATGGCGGAACCTCAGCGATGGCAGGTATATGGCTTAATGCCTTGAGCCATTCGATTTCCAACTGGACCCGGTAGCGAATCAGAGCAAATTCACTGAAATAAGGCCGCAGATTTGAAACTTTGCTGTGATAGCGTCCATCAAGGGGAGAAAGGGTCGTGAGGAAAGACAAATTCATATTGTTGATTCTGTATTAATGATTCCACTGGCCGAAACATTCTAACATAGCCTGAACTATGCCATGTAGCAGGGAACCCGGTATAATCCGCGTGAATAAAATTGCCGTGAAGGAATACCATGAAGCTTATCGGATCACTCACCAGCCCTTATGTGCGTAAGGCGCGCATCGTTCTGGCGGAAAAGCGAATTGGTTATGATTTTGAGGTAGACGTCCCTTGGAATGCGGATAGTCACGTGGCGAATCACAATCCTCTGGGCAAGATACCAGTGCTGATTATGGACGATGGCACGACTTTATTTGATTCACGGGTGATCGTCGAATATCTCGACAGTGTCAATCCCGTATCTCGGCTGATTCCGGAACCCAACCGGCGCCGAATTATGGTAAAGCGCTGGGAGGCACTGGCAGACGGTATCTGTGACGCCGCCGCGACAATATTCCTTGAACGCAAACGTCATCACGCCGAACAAAGCCCGGAATGGATCTCGCGCCAGCAAAGGAAGGTCTCGCGGGGTCTGGAAACGGCTACCCACGAATTGGGCGATAAAAAGTGGTGCGATGGCAATGTCTATACTCTGGCTGATATCGCTTTGGGCTGCGCGCTAAGTTATCTGGCTTTTCGTTTTCCCGAAATCGAATGGCGCAACGCGTCACCCAATCTTGCCGACCTTTCCGATAGGCTGGAAAAGCGCACGCCTTTCATGGAAACGGCGCCCAGAGATTGAGAAGCAAAGATGTTCATCCGGCAATCACCCCGCCTCCAAGGCAGGCTTTGCTTTCGTAAACGACCACTGATTGACCCGGCGTCACAGCCCACTGAGGCTGGGCGAATTCAATTTTGCATTGGCTGTGATCGACATAAGCGATCGCGCAGGGTGAATCGGGTTGGCGATAACGGGTCTTGGCGGCATAAACCCAATCGCAATGCGGCGCGTGGCCGCTTATCCACGTCAGATCGATAGCGGTGAGCGCAGGCCGGAATAAATCGGGGTGATCATGGCCTTGTACGACGGTCAGGATATTTCGCGCCACATTCTTGGCGGAAACGAACCAGGGCTTGCCATCACTGCCTTTTGTTCCGCCGATGCCCAATCCCTGCCGCTGGCCAATGGTGTAGTACATCAGGCCGAGATGCGTTCCCATAACGATATCGTCCGGAGTTTGTACTTCTCCCGGCGCATGCGGTAAGTAACGGTTGAGAAATTCCCTGAACGGACGTTCGCCGATAAAACAAATGCCGGTACTGTCTTTCTTGGAAAAATTTGGCAGTTTGTGGTCCTTGGCAATTTTACGAACATCACGCTTGTAAAGATGGCCAATAGGAAATAGCGTTCTGGATAGCTGCTTCTGATTCAAGCGATAGAGAAAATAGCTCTGGTCCTTGGTGCCATCCTCGCCTTTCAGCAGTTGGAACATGCCGTTTATTTCACGTACCTGGGCATAATGTCCGGTGGCAATGGAGTCGGCGCCAAGACCGACCGCATGGTCAAGAAATGCCTTGAACTTAATCTCGGCATTACACAGCACATCCGGATTGGGCGTTCGCCCAGCTTTATATTCGGCAAGGAACTGATTGAATACACGCTCCTTGTATTCAACCGAGAAATTTACTGCTTCCAAAGGTATTCCAATGATGTCTGCAACCGAGGCGGCATCGATTAAATCCTGCCGGGATGAGCAATAATCGTCCGTATCGTCGTCTTCCCAATTCTTCATGAAAAGACCGATTACATCGTAGCCCTGTTGCTTTAGCAGCAGCGCCGCGACGGATGAATCAACCCCGCCCGACATGCCGATTACCACCCGCTTTCTGCTCATCGTTTTAATGGTCAATCGTAATGCGTAAGAACTTCCAAAGAATAGCGCTTACCCTCCAAATGGTCTTCGATACACCTCATCACCAGCGGACTGCGGTGACGATAGGTCATTTCTCGGATTTCATCGACGCCAAACCATCCTGCGCGCAATATTCCTGCGTCCAACGCGCGGCCGGGATCATGGTCACTGACCGCACCGGTAAAAGCAAAGCGAAGAAAAGTTATGTTGTCTGCATGGGAATGCCAGCGATAAATACCCAGCACCCATTGCGGAATAAAGGTGTAACCGGTTTCTTCCAGAGCTTCTCGAATCGAGCCTTGGACGATGGATTCGCCCGGCTCCAAATGTCCCGCTGGTTGATTGAATAGTATACCGCTGCTGGTTTGCTCCTCAACCAGCAAAAATTTTCCACCTTGCTCGACGATCGCCGCAACCGTAACATTGGGCTTCCAGATCATAGTATCTTGCCCCCCATTTATACATTAACTGATGCAAAGGCGCGTTTCGGTACGTGCAGTCATAAACGAAACCATCCCAAGCCAGCTTGAACCGGAACTGAAACAGGCCCGCATTGTATCGTCTTGATCACGAGAAAGAAATAAGAGTAAGAGCAGGTAAACCAACAAAGTTAACTCTGCCCTTTTTCCGCTAGCGGTACAAACACGCGTGCGAACTAGTAGCTATTTTTCTTGCCTACTGCGCCGAAGTCAGCGGATGGCGCCAACGACAGAAGCTGAGGGCATTGCAGAGTTGCAGGGTAGCTTTATGCGCTCAGAGTGATCCGGCTTTAATCCTCCAATCAGGACAAGCATGGTTAGCAATAAAGCACGGTAACGCCTCATAAAACGCGGGTAAACTATACTGTTTTTTGTTTGCGAAATACCTTTAATTCACCCTGCCCCGTCATATTAATCATTGGGAGATATCATGTACCAGCACATCAGCACACCAGCCGAAGGGGAAAAAATCCGAATCAATGCAGATTTTTCTTTGAGCGTGCCGGACAACCCTATTATTCCGTTCATTGAGGGAGACGGGATCGGCGTGGACATTACGCCCGTGATGAAAAACGTTGTCGATTCAGCGGTTGACAAGGCTTATGACGGAAAGCGCAAGATTTCCTGGATGGAAATTTACGCTGGTGAAAAATCCAACCATGTGTACGGCGAAAACGTATGGCTGCCCGATGAGACGCTCGAAGCCGCGAGAGAATATGTCATTTCCATCAAGGGACCGCTGACCACGCCTGTGGGCGGTGGCATACGTTCGATTAACGTAGCCCTGCGCCAGAAACTTGATCTATATGTATGCCTGCGTCCCGTGCGTTATTTTCAGGGCGTACCCAGCCCGCTAAAGAACCCGGAGAAAACCGATATGGTGATTTTCCGAGAGAACTCGGAAGACATTTACGCCGGTATTGAATGGGAAGCCGGGTCGGAGCACGCAAAAAAAATCATCAACTTCTTAATGACGGAGATGGGTGTCACCAAGATTCGTTTTCCGCAAACATCGGGAATCGGTGTCAAACCGGTATCGAGCGAAGGCACCGAGCGGCTGGTGCATAAGGCCATACAGTATGCGATAGATAACAAGCGCCGCTCGGTTACGCTGGTGCACAAGGGCAACATTATGAAGTTTACCGAGGGAGCGTTCAAAAATTGGGGTTATGCACTGGCGGCAAGAGAATTTGGAGCAATCCTACTTGATGAGGGTCCATGGATGAAGCTGCCAGCCGACAAGGGTGGGATTGTTATCAAGGACGTAATCGCTGACGCTTTTCTGCAACAGATTTTGTTGCGCCCCGAGGAATATGACGTGATTGCTACATTGAATCTGAATGGCGACTATATTTCCGATGCCTTGGCGGCACAAGTGGGCGGTATTGGTATAGCGCCCGGGGCAAACCTGAGTGACTCGGTTGCAATATTCGAGGCAACCCACGGCACCGCTCCGAAATACGCCGGAAAGGATCAGGTAAATCCCGGATCAATCATTCTGTCGGCGGAAATGATGCTGCGGCACATGGGCTGGAGCGAGGCTGCCGATCTGATAATCCATGCGATGGAGAAAACCATCCAGGACAAAATTGTGACCTATGACTTTGCTCGGCAGATGGCCGACGCACAAAAAGTCTCGTGTTCGGCTTTCGGCGCGGCGCTGGTTGCGCGTATGGCCTGAATCTACGCCCCGCAATTGACCGCGCGTGTCTTAGCGCACAGGGCATTAAACGCGATAATTCATAAAGAATCCTTTTGCGCCACTTTAGCTTCATCCACCAGTTCGCTCCAATGTAAACCGCTGGGTTTCCGCTTGAAACTCTCTTTCGCTACTTGCCCTAGAAAAAAACCCCTTGCCGTTTCTACCGGCAAGGGGTTTATATAATCCTGTGATTCAAACTGCCACGTGACCGTGTCAGCAGGAGATCGTTAGGCGGACTGAATATTCGATGCTTGTTTGCCCTTCGGACCTTGAGTGACTTCGAAGCTCACTTTCTGACCTTCTTTGAGAGTTTTAAACCCGGACATATTGATTGCAGAGAAATGAGCAAATAAATCTTCGCTACCATCATCGGGAGTGATGAAACCAAAACCCTTGGAGTCATTGAACCATTTTACTGTACCTGTTGCCATTTTTGCTTCCTATAAAAAAAACCGGGCCGGAAACCCGAATACTGTTTGAGTTTCAAGACCGCAAACGGCTGTAACCGGTACTGCAGAGAACTTGAAGCCAAACGCCAAGAGCCGTTTTACGCAAATCCGATGTTCAAGTCAAGTAGTCATGCACTTATTTTCTGAAAATGCAATAGAATAATTTTCGCAAGGTACTTGAATATTTCACTCTAATCATCAAATATGTCAACAGAAGCTCATTCGGTTATATTTTGCGCTTTGAGCAGTTCGTGGACCTAAAGGGGGATCAGTTGCAAAAGCACCATTTTTTGGCTCGATACTTTAGGTTCGACAGGCTGTTGGCTGATGAACAGGTGAGATGAAAAATGATGGCAGACGAAGATCATGGAGATGTTGTACTGGAGGCTGAGAAAAGTAAGCTCAAGCCGCCGCCAATGTTCAAGGTGCTTTTGCTGAACGATGATTTCACGCCTATGGATTTCGTAGTGGCGGTATTACAAACTTTTTTTTCCATGAATCGCGAACAGGCAACGCAAATAATGCTCAAAGTTCATATGGAAGGAGCGGGCGTGTGCGGCATATACCCCAATGATGTCGCCGCCGCCAAGGTTGAGCAGGTGGTCACATTTGCAAGACAGCATCAACATCCGCTAAGGTGCGTGATGGAGGAGACCTGAAATGATTGCTCAAGAGTTGGAAGTTAGTTTACATATGGCGTTCGTCGAATCGCGGCAGAGACGCCACGAATTTATCACGGTTGAGCACTTGTTGCTGGCTATGCTCGACAATCCCACCGCCGCCGAGGTGCTACGTGCATGTTCGGTTGATATCGACGATTTGCGCAAGCTGCTGGCAGAGCACGTCACCGAGAACACACCGACAGTGGGCGGTAGCGGAGAAGTTGACACCCAGCCTACGCTTGGTTTTCAGCGTGTGATCCAGCGCGCAATCCTGCATGTCCAGTCTTCCGGAAAAAAAGAAGTTACCGGCGCTAACGTACTGGTAGCCATATTCGGCGAGAAGGATTCCCACGCAGTTTATTTCCTGCACCAGAAGGGTGTGACCCGGCTTGATGTGGTGAATTATATTTCCCATGGCATCAGCAAGGTACCTCAAGGGAGCAGCGCCAAAACCGAAAACGAGGGTGATACCGACCAGGAACTGGGCGCGGGCGGCGCATTGGAAAGCTATGCCGTAAATCTGAATACCCAAGCCCTTGCGGGCAAGATCGATCCGTTGATCGGGCGCGAAAAAGAACTGGAGCGCCTGATACAGACATTATGCCGCCGCCGCAAGAATAACCCCTTGCTGGTGGGTGAAGCGGGAGTAGGCAAAACGGCTATCGCCGAGGGATTGGCACGGCGAATCATTGAAAATGATGTTCCCGACATTCTTGCCCGCCACCAGGTGTACGCCCTGGATATGGG